>CALMZT010000222.1 GCA_937870805.1 uncultured Chloroflexota bacterium | reverse complement strand
CCGCATGTGGGTTCACCAACCTCTTGAGAGGTTTGCAGATGTTGGCTAGCGGCGGGTTTTGAACCCGCTGCGGGAAGCATTAAGCGTTATCTTGATGCCTGAGAACCAACGTGTTCGCCCTAATATCCAGCCTGTCTAAAGGATTTACCTATAAGAGGTTTCATTCCTCAGCCGTGACGAGCGCCGCAATATATTCGGGCACGGGAATGCCGTCGTTGAGTCGGGGATCATTGACCGGCGGCAGCGCTTGCTGGCGCAGCGGCAGCACGCCCGCCCAGACCGGCAGCGTGTAATCTTCTTCGTCGTCCGAGGGTGGACCCACGCGCACTTTGGCAGAGGCGCTTTCGAGCGATAATTCAACGACGGTAGTAGCATTAAGTTCGATGCGGTTCGGTTTGCGCGCATCATCCCAGCGTCCGGGCACGACATGATTCGTCAGCACTTCCAGCGCGCACATTTTCGCCTCATCATCCTCGACCAGTTTACCTTGCCCAAACAACAACACGGAACGGTAATTCATCGAATGGTGAAACACCGAACGCGCCAGCACCAAACCATCCAACAGCGTGATCGTCACGCAAATAGGATTACCAGCTTGAATATGCTTTAACATGCGGCTGGCTTTCGCGCCGTGCAGATACAACACATCGTCGTGGCGTGCGTGGATGGTCGGGATGACAAACGGCTGCCCATCAATGGCGAAGCCGACGTGACAAATCTTCGCTTCATCGACGATGCTGTAGATCGTTTCCTTTTCGTAGTCGCCGCGTGCGGGCAGACGGCGGACACGGTTGCGCGGCGTTTCGGCAAATTTGGACACGGCATTTCTCCTCTGTGAGCGCGACTATAGTGATAAGGATAGGGGGAGAAACAATCTGCCGCTACGTACCAATCGTGCCATAGACCTCAAAAAATTGTTAATAATTGATAAGTTTAATATTCCTCAATGTTTCGTCAATCATTTTAGGTGTACAGTGTTCAATGAATGGACAAAGAAAGGATAAACTCATGAGCGCTGTCGATAAGCAGTTGGTAAAAGAATTGAAAAGCCGCGATGTACGCCGCCGCAAACAGGCAGTTCAGAAATTGGGCGCGATCAGTGACCCCGTGGCGATCAAGCTGCTGATTGCTGTGTCGCGCCAGGACGCCGACGCGGCGCTGCGCGAAATGGCGTTGAAAGCTGCTCGTGAACGTAATCCGCAAATGGTCGATACCCTGCTTGCCGAGAAGTCCAAGCCTTCTACCGTCCTATCGCCTGCTGCGCAGGAAGCCAGGAAGCGCGCCAAAGCCACCGCCGAAGAAGCCTTTACCTTCCACATCAACGGCAGCAAAGAGAACGCCCTGAAGAGTCTGTCGAAAGCGCTGATGATTTATCCAGAAATGCGCCACGATGCTTATTTTATGAACATCGTACAAGCGGTGACAGGCGAAGATGACGAGGCGGGACTGGCGCTGCTGCCTAAACCTGTGAAGAAGTCATTTTTCGGAAACCTGCTCGGCAAATAATCAAATCTTCGCTCAGTACGTAATTTCAAACTCATCGAACTCACCACTGGCGGGACGCCAATCGAACAGCACACTGACAACACGCGCCCCGCTGGGACCTTCCTGTAAAAAGGCGAGCAGGGCTTCCAAAACCTCGCGCTCGCCTTCCGCAGTCACCTCGACGGTGCCATCCGGCAAATTGCGCACCCAACCCTTTAAACCAAGTTCCGTTGCGCGCAAGTGCGTATAGTAGCGAAAGCTGACGCCCTGCACGCGCCCGCGCACGATTGCATGAAGCTGCTCTGTCATGAAACGCTCACCGTCTTTTGCAAATACTTTTCCCTAATCATCTTAACAAAAATCCCAAACTCTATTCTAACGTGAGTTCGGGTTAAGCGGTGTAAAATCGCGATGATGTACTTGCAGGGGCGCACACATTGGTGCGCCCTCCCGGTAAAATGCGAACCTAAAATCCTTATCCCGAATTGACGTTATTTTAATCTCTGACTTTACGCACCGTGAACCTGTGAACAAGGGGTTTAAACCCCTTGTTCGAGCTAAGCCTGCGTAACATCAGTTAATCTATTAGACTCGTGCCACCTCATTGAGATTTGCTGCTTCTAAAAATCTCGCTGATACTGGTAAAGTTACTGCTGCTGCTTAACGATGTTTTGTTGACAGGAGGCGAAGATGCAACCGCTTGCAGGTAAAGTTGCCATCGTGACGGGTGCAGGACGCGGCATCGGCAAAGGTATCGCCATGAAGCTGGCGCAAAAAGGCGCAGCCGTCGCCATTGTCGAACGTGATATAGCAACGGGACAGCAAACCGAGCAGGAACTTGTGGCAGAGGGTTACAAAGCACGCTTCATTGGCACCGATGTGACGCAGGAAAGCGACATCCAAAACGCCGTTGTCCGAACCATTGAAACATTTGGCAAAGTGGATATTCTCGTCAACAACGCGGGACGCAATCTGCATTATGACGCCACCAGGATGACTTCTGAAGAATGGGACAGCGCTGTTGCGCTCAACCTGAAAAGCGCGTGGCTGTGCAGCAAGTACGTGTTGCCACAGATGATAGAGCTGGGCGGCGGCGTCATTGTGAATATTGCCAGCGTTCATGCCACGATGACGCTCTATCACAATTTTCCCTACGCCGCGCTAAAATCGGGCTTGGTGGGGGTGACTCGCAATCTCGCGCTGGATTGGGGCGACAAAAATATTCGCGTGGTAGCGGTAAGTCCCGGTTACATTCGCACACCACCGGTGATTGAGGGGTTTCAGCAAGCCGCCGACCCTAGCGCCGAAGAACAGCGTGTCATCGCGCTGCATCCGATCAAGCGCATCGGCACGCCGGAAGATGTCGGTAATCTGGTCGCGTTCGTCGTCAGCGACGAAGCCAGCTATATCACAGGGATAGAAATCGTGATCGACGGCGGACTTTCGGCACGCTATGCAGACTAAACAGGAGATTTCATGGACAAGCGTTTTGAAGGACAGATCGCCATCGTCACGGGTGGCGCAAGCGGGATTGGGCTTGGCATCGCAGAGCGTATCGCGCGCGAAGGCGGACAGGTAGTGCTGTTCGATCTGGCTGAAAGCAAGCTGCAAGAGGTCAGTAAACAGTTGCGGGATGATGGATTACTGGTCGAGAGGACCCCGGTAGATGTCACCGATGAGCAGGCGCTTGAAACGGCGATGGGCGACGTGGTGCGCCAATACGGTCAATTGGATATTGTGGTCAACTGCGCGGGCATTATCGGTCCCTCGGCAACGAAAATCGCAGATTATCCTTTGGCTGCCTTTGAAAAAGTGTTGAAAGTTAATCTGGTTGGCACGTTTCTGGTGACACAGTGCGCGATACGCCACATGCTGCCGCGCAATTACGGGCGCATTCTGCTGCTGGCGTCGATGGCGGGCAAAGATGGTAATCCGGGCATGGCAGGCTACACCGCCTCAAAAGCGGGCGTGTTCGGGCTGGTCAAAGGGATTGGTAAGGAATACGCGCAAACAGGCATTACCGTCAATGGTTTAGCCCCCGCCGTGATCGCAACGCCGATGAATCAAGCCACCGCGCCCGACCAACTGACTTACATGACCAGTCTGATTCCGATGCGCCGATTAGGAACGGTGGAAGAAGTCGCTTCGCTGGCGTGCTGGATTGTGTCCAAAGAAGCGACGTTCAACACGGGCTTTGTATTCGATTTATCCGGCGGACGCGCGACGTATTGAGTTTTCAGGGGACAGTCATCAGTCCATCTGACGCCGTTTACTGCTCTGGGTTCAGTGCTCCCTAAGACGCCTTTCTGTTCACTTCAGTGAACGTGGCACTTCGGCAGCCGGACACTTTAGTGTCTGGCGGTTTATCTGCAAAATTTGTCACCCATCAACTGCGAAGCGGTAAACAGTCGTGGATTGAAACGTATCGCCGGGTCTCAACTCAGTCGATGGAAAACCTGGTTGATTGGGTGAGTCGGGAAAGTGCTGCGTTTCTAAGCACAGTCCATCACCCTGACGATACGTGTTTCCACTCGAACCCACCAGCGTGCCATCGAGAAAATTGCTCGTATAGAATTGAATGCTTGGCTCGGTTGTCAGCACTTCCATCACACGACCAGAATTTGGCTCAGTAACCCGCGCCGCCAATACGAGTGAAGTCTCATCGTCACGGTTCACCACAAAGTCGTGATCGTAGCCACGACCCAGCACCATCTGCGGATGATTGGAACGCAGATGTTCGCCAATCCGCGTCGGTTGCCGCAAATCGAACGGCGTCCCCTCAACAGATGCAAGTTCACCCGTTGGAATCAGGGTTTCATCGACGTGCGTATAAGTATCCGCGTTAATCATAATGACGTGATCTTCAATCGACCCCGCGCCGTTGCCCGCCAGATTGAAGTACGAGTGATTGGTCAAATTGATAACTGTCGGCGCGTCCGTCGTCGCCGAATAATCAATGCGCAGTTCGTTGTTATCGGTTAACGTGTAAATCACCGTCACTGACAGATTGCCAGGATAGCCTTCTTCACCACCGGGGCTAAGATAGGTCAGCGACACGCCGACTTCGCCATCACCGCGTACTTCCTCTGCCTTCCACACCTGTTTATCGAAACCTTTGACGCCGCCGTGCAGCGCATTCACGCCGTTGTTCGCCGCCAGCATGTACGTCTTGCCATCCAGATTGAAGGTTGCCTTAGCGATGCGGTTCGCAAAACGTCCAGTGATGCTGCCAAAGTAAGGGCTGCGCGTTTCGTAATCCGCAAAATTATCGAAGCCAAGCACCACATTCGCCTTGACCCCGTTACGGTCAGGCACGCGCAGCGATGTGATAATGCCGCCGTATGTAATCATTTTGACTTCCATATTGTTGGCGTTGGTCAGCGTGTATTCGTCTACTGCCGTGCCAGCAGCCGTTGTTCCGTAAGGTTTACGTTCAATTGTGCTCATAGTGTTCCCGTTGAGTGCGTGATAATCAGAATAAACTGTGCCGAGTATAACGCTGAACCCAGCTTTCAGCGATTAGCTCTCCGAGCATGTGTGCTTTTTTCCATTAGCAGGTGTAAGCGAGGGGATTAGGAGTACAAGGACAGGTTTTTATGATTCTCTTCCACCACAAGGGCATCTCAACTACTCATAAACCTTTTGAACCGTCAAGGGCTTTCCAGCCCCTTCAGTGGGCTTACCGTTTTCCCTAGTAGCTAGGGGTTTTGAACCCCTAGCGGCGCATCCTGCAATAGAACACGATTCATTGTCAATAAATGAAAAATTAACGAAATAACAATTCTTTATGCTTTATCAACTCGTTCTCCATTATGATGAGTGTGCTGAATAACCTGTAATTAATGGAGCAAATAAGTCCTATGAGGCACAACCGTAAGCGTGCGTCGCAGTCTGTGCGATGGATCATTCTTATAGCCCTTTGTTCACTTATTCTCATCACCGTGCCTTATATCGCGGCGAATGATGAAACCCCCACACCGCCGCCTGCCGA
Source organism: uncultured Chloroflexota bacterium (assembly GCA_937870805.1). GTDB lineage: Bacteria > Chloroflexota > Anaerolineae > Aggregatilineales > Phototrophicaceae > JACAER01. Next base: position 6,752 of record CALMZT010000222.1, on the reverse strand, counting down.
AGAGACAGCAGTGCCCAGCACCGATGTCCCAACGGTGGAGACCACCGAACCGATCAGCACGCCCATCGAGCCAACGCCCGATGCCAGCGAAGCGCCTGCTGTCCCAACGGCAGCGCCAACTCCTGAGACGCGCGGCGAGGATTTTGGAGGTTCGCTGCAAAGCATGCAGACCTCCTGCCGCCTGAACATTGACGACCTCGCGGACAACAATCCGTTTACCTATCGTTTCAGCGCCGCTGCTGCCAATAATATTGCCTCATATAGCTGGGACCTGGGCGACAGCACGACAGCGACAACTGCCAGCGTCGATCATACCTACACGACGACAGGCTCATTTAACATTTCATTGACCTGTACACCCAGCGCGGGCTTTGGCTCACCGATCACCCTCACGGGCAGCATCTCCGTAAGCAGCACGCCCGTCGCCGCCTTCAGCTTAACCCCTTCCACCATCATGACCGGACTGCCGCCGTTTAACGTAGCGACAGTCAACCAGAGCAGCGGTGGTGGTTTAACCTATAGCTGGAAGATCAGCACCAGCAGCAACCCCAACGACGCAGGCATTTACAGCAGCGCCAGTGAAAACATCAGCTACAGCTTCAACAGCTACGGCGCTTTCTGGTTTCACCTCATGGTGACGGATGGCGCAGGGGTGATGGCGGCGGCTTCACAGTCTGTGACCTTCAACGCGCCGCCCCCGCAAGCGCAGTTCACGATGACGCCCGCCGATGGCACGTCGCCGCTGTTGGTCACGGTTCAAGGCGTCGATATGGGCGCGGGTCCCATTACGTCGTGGTCATGGAATTTCGGCGATGGCAGCCCGGTAGTGACGGGACAGGGACCACTCACTCACACCTTTACCCTCAGCGATCCATTAGTGGCGCAGAGCTTTTTTGTCACGCTGTCATATGCAGGTCCCGGCGGCAGCGGCACGTACACACGCGAAGTCGGCGTGTATCCACCTGCTGAACCCGTTTCCGCTAGCTTTACAACTCAATCAATGGGCAACGCAGGCGGCGGAGTGCAGTATTGTTTCACCAACACCAGCACAGGTCCCGTTGTGGTCAGCCGTTGGGATTTTGACGGCGACGGCACTTACGACGAAACGAACAACAACGCTGTCGTGTGTCACGTGTACATGGTCGAAAACACATTCCTCGTGCGTTTGCAGGTCGAAAACTTTGACGCATCGGCAACTTCTTCAGCATCCAACGTTGTCAGCGTGTTCTTTTCACCCGTCGCCAACTTCACGGTCACGCCCGGTTTCACGGTGACGTGGGGCACGACGGTCAGCTTCGACAGCAGCAGCAGCACAGGCACAATCCTCACCTATTCATGGGATTTTAACGGCGACGGCATCGAAGACAGCGCCGCCGCTAACCCAAGCGGCATTCTGTTAAACACGCTCGGCAACAACACTATTCGTCTAACAGTCAGCGGTCCCGGCGGCACCGCTTACGTTGAGAAAATCATCTTCGTGGCGCGCGCAACCATTAGCTGCGACTTCACAGGCACGCTGACAGTCCTGCCTACCGCTGGCGCACAGACTTATCAAAGCGTGATCGGCAACCTGATGGGACGCACGATCACCAGCTATGCATGGACGATTACAGGTGTCGGCGCGGGCTTGCCGATGACGTTTAACACCGACAATATCAGCATCAACTGGGCAGCAGTAGGCACGGGCGATTTCGCGTTTACGCTGCAAGCAACCGCCAGCGACGGCGCGAACTGCTCCGAAACCAAGACAGTCACGCGCGCCTGGTTGCCTTTGAACTGCCAGATGAGCGATAATCTTCCCGCCACACTGTACCCCAACGGCGTCAACTACACCTTCACCGCCAACGTCAGCAGCCTCGATGGGCGCTCAGTAGTGGGCTATGCGTGGTACGTCGATGGGGTGAGCCAGCCTGTAAACACCAGCACCTTTACGCGCAGTTGGAGCGTGAATCCCGCGTCGCCAGTCAACGAAGTCATTCGCTATGAAGTGACTGTCGATAACGGCGATGGCACGACGAGCAATTGCTTTGAAGAAAAGATAGTGACGCTCAATCCGTTCCCCGTACTTGTCTGCAACATGAACTCGACGCTGCCCGCCACCGTCTATCCCGATGGCAGCACCTACAACTTCTCGACCAACATCAGCGGCTTGGCAGGACGCCCGGTACAGAGTTATCGCTGGTACGTGGACGGTGTGCTGCAAGGCAGTACCACCAACAGCTTCAACTGGACGAACATCACCGACACGACGCTCACGCCCGTCACTTACACCATGCGCTATGAAGTCTCTGTCGATAACGGCGGCGGTCCGACGAGCGACTGTTTTGCCGAACTCACGTTTACTGTCGTCAATTTCCCGCCGCTGTCGTGCAATAACATTAGTGGCAACGCCAACCCCATCCCGGCGCTGCCTGATAACATGAGCCGCAGCTACACTTACACCGCGAACATGAGTGGCATTGCGGGACGTTCGGCATCTTACGTCTGGACGATGGGCAGCGGCAACCTGATTAGCCAGAGTGGCAATCAAGCGACGATTAGTTGGGACGCGGCGGATTCGTCGGCTGCGCCCGGCACACCCGATACCTTCTCGGTGAGCGTGACGGTCACGAACCCCGACGGCACGACAACCAACACCAACTGCGGCATGAGCCGTAACGTGCAGGTGCAGGTGCCAACGCTGACATGTGCTGCACCGTTGGGCGATCTGACGCCCGTGAACGGCGAAAACAACACCTACACGACGAGCATCACGAACCAGTATGGACGCACACTCGGCGTTGTGAACTGGGAACTCGAAGTGAGCGATGGGGTAGGCGGTTGGACGCCTGTAACCACAGCCACAGCGCCAACATTTACCTACTCATTATTCACACCGGGCGCGCAGTATCGCCTCCGTTACAATACGTCGGTGAGCAATCCGAGCGACAACTGTGTCTCAGCCTATCAAACGCTGGATGTCACAGGCGCGGGTATCAACTTCCAATGTGATGCCTTCCCGACAGGTTTTGGCAACAACTTCAATCCGACCAGCGCCGCCAGCAGCTACACTTACAGCGTAGATGTGGACAACGGCAACCTCATCGACCTGAATTACTCGTGGGTGCTGGTCGGTCCTGGTACAACGGAGCGCGTCTTAGGCACAAACACGAGCACCAGTGATGGCATTGTCGCGGGCGCGGCGCTCTCTGGTGCGGCGATGGGTCCAGTCGGTAATTACACGCTGCGTGTTGACATCCGTGCCGTAAACAATACCGACAACACGCAGCCCGGTTACAGCAGCTATTCGTGCTCAATGTCGCGCGCCCTCGTCGTCGGCACGCTCAACCTGAGTTACACGTATTCAGCTTTTGGTGGTGGTGCGCTCAATAACAACGCCGTTGCCGTTGGGCAGCAGATTTGTTTCACCAACACATCGGACACCACCCACTTGCCGACTGAAATCAGCCGTTTGACCTATGTATGGAACATCGGCGGTAACGCGGCGAACAACAACTTCGGCGTCAGCAGCGTGAGCAGCGAACAGCTTCCGGCGTGTATGATCTTCAGTCAGCCCGGCAGCTACAGTGTGCAGTTGGTCGGCACGAATGATTATCAGGGTGACGCCAGCTTCATGCGCAGCGGCAGCTACAGCGTGACCTTCGTCGTCTACGGCTTGCAGAGCATCGCCATCAACCGTTCGTCACAGGTGTTTGCGCCCGCCAACATGAACTTCCAGGCGCTTGGCACGAACATCACCAGCGGTTACACCTGGAACTTCTACCGCATCGGCAATGCGACGCCGATTGCCACGCTGTCGGGACAGAATGTGAACCAGTTCTTTGGCACGCCCGGCGATTATCGTGCGGTGGTCAGCGGCTCAGGTCCGTTAGGCACGACGACGGGGCAGGTTGATTTCACGCTGTTGAGCAGCAGCCAGATTCGCGCCGCCTTCACACCTTCGCAGTACGGCGGTGTCGCGTCGATGCGCGTCTGCTTCACCGATCAGAGCGTCGGCAGCCCGATCACGTCCTGGTCATGGGATTTCGGCAATGGGCAAACACTGAGCTATCCGTCTGGCGGCGCTCCGGCGCAAATCTGCACCGATTACACGACGCCTTCAACGACCTACACCGCGCGCTTGACGATCAGCAACGGCACGGCGACGGAAACCGCCACCAACACCATCCGCACCTACAGCTTGCTCGAAAGCAGCGCGACCTTCAGCATCACGCCCAACGGCAGCGCGCAGTATTGCTTCACGGCAAATGTTTCCGGTTCAACGGCGGTCACAGGATGGGTGTTTGGCGACAACACCAATGGCGGCGCGCAGAACAGCGTGTGCCATACCTACGCCTCATCGGGAACGTATGTCGTGTACATGAACATCGTCAATACCAGCACGGGCGAAACGGGACAGGTTGTACGCACAGTGAACGTTAATCTGAGCGCGGGCGCTGTACCGACCCTCACCGTAACCGCAAGCTGCTCACCACAGCGCACGGCAACGTTCCGCATCACCAACTCCGGCGGCGACATGTCTACGCCCGATCAGGTCGTCATACGTGACCGTAACAACACGATCATTCTGATGGAATCGTTCACGCTGGTAGCAGGCGCATATCGTGACTTCATCGTCACCAATCAGTCAGGCACGGTCTCGCTGCGTACCAACGACTCGAACCTCAATGCCTCTACCGACTGCGAATATCCGCCAGCGGTGACTGTCGTGGCGACGTGCTCCAACAACCTGCCGCTGTTCACGGTCAGCAACAGCGATGGTCCGATGATTACGCCGCAGACCTACGAAATCCGCAACAGCCGCAACGATCTTGTTGCTAATGGCTCATTCCAACTGGCACGCGGCGCTGCCCCTGTGACTTTCACCATTCCAGCGAACAGCAACCCTTATGACACCTACACGTTCGTCAGCAGTGGCGATGCGGGTACGTTCAACGTTGCGCGCCGCTGCGGTGCGCAGCCTGTGCTGACAGCGCAGCGCATATGTCAGCAGGGCACACAGTTCATCATCAACAACACTGGCGCGGATATGCTGCTGCCGCAAACCTTCACCGTCCTCGACAACATTCAGAACGTCTACGTCACACCTGTCGCCAACAGCTTCCAACTGCGCAACGGTGAGTCGTATATCGTGTATCTGGGCATTGACCCCTTGGGCAGCTACACACTCAGCACAACGGGCTTCGCAGGCACGCTCAACGTTAGCGGCGCGTGTGAGCGTCTCGACGGTGCATCGGCATCATTCCTGAGTGCCAATAGTGCCACAGCAGCAACCCCTGTCCCAACGGGTGGTGTGGGTGTGGACGGCGTGAACTTCCCCGATTGGGCGGCTGTGCCAACGTGCGGTTACAACTGCCCGCCGTTCCGCCTGTATCACACCGACGAAACGGGCGATTGGGAAATCTTCCGCCTCGATGGCGCAGATGAAACCACAGAGCAGTCCTTCCGCCGCAACCTGTCGCTGGGTGAGGGTGAAGGCGTCAATGACATGGCGCCGAGCATTTCACCCAACTATGAATACATCGTGTTCACCAGCAACCGCGCCACTGAACTCGGTCAGCCGGAAAACTGGGAAATCTTCGTCGCCTCAACGTCGGGCGATGCCAGCAGCGTGCAGCGTGTGACCTACAACGATTACGCAATGGATACCGATCCAGTCTGGGGTCCCAACAACTTCGTGGTCTACGAAACGACGCGCAACGGCAACTGGGACTTATACATGGTCGATATGAGCACGGGGCAGGAATATCAACTGACGGACAGCAGAGCCGACGACATCAACCCATTCTGGTCGCCCGATGGCTCAAAGCTGGTATTCCAGAGTGACCGTGATGGCAATGGCTGGCAGATTTACGAACTCGATTTGCTGTCCCGCAGTTTGAAGCGCCTGAGCGATGGCGCACGCATTGATGTTGATCCGCAGTACGCCAACGATGGCACGCGCATTATCTTCCGCACCTACAACGCCGACAGTGACAACAGCATCATCGCCATCATGAACGCCGATGGTACGAATGCCCGCGCCATCACCACGCCGGGTGAGAACGCGACCAACGCCGCCTGGTCGCCCAGCAACCGTTTCGTCGCCTATCAGTCTGATTTAGACGGTGATCTGGACATTTACGTGCATGAAGTGGCAACAGGCATCACACGCAAGCTGACGGATAACACCATTCCCGATTACGCGCCGACCTGGCTGTGCGATGACGCGCGGGTGATGTTCACGTCAGATATCATGGCTGAGCCGGATATCTTTGAGGCGAACGTACTGCCACTGGATGCGCCCGCTATCCTTGTCGAGGAAGATGCTGACCAGATGACGTTTGAGGACTCACGCGATATTTATCCGTCGAACTCACCCAGCGAAGAAAACGCCAGCCGCGAAGGTCGTACAGTGCTTGGCTCATTCGGTGAGCAAACCAGCTTCCTGCGCCCCGAAGTGGATGTGACACCGCTGGACATATCACTGGATGGCGCAGAGCGGGAAGACTGGCGCAACCTCGACACCTGTCCTCTAGGCGGGTAGAACTTTAACAAATTTGAGTAGGGATGAGGGCAGGGTTTGCCTTCATCCCTACTTAACCTGAGTTCGGATTAAGCACTGTAAAATCGAGACCCGTACTTGTAGGGGCGCAACATGTTGCGCCCTCATTGCTCATTTTGAAGCATAGTAACTGGAATTGTCGAGTCTTTCCCCCTCTCCATGTGCCTGGACTCCCCCTTGCACACCTGTTTCAAAAATGGAGAGGGGG
>CALMZT010000221.1 GCA_937870805.1 uncultured Chloroflexota bacterium | reverse complement strand
GGGCATCTGTCCTCAGTCGCACTTTCGACGATTTGTGGCGAGCCGCCTAAATCTCGCCCCCAAAACGGAATGCACCCTATGAGGCGCACGAACTTTGTATTTTAAGTAATTTGTGGTATACCTAAGGTCATGAGCTTGACCTACAAATACCGCTTGAAACCCACAAAAACACAGCAGCGCCAGCTTGAGCAGATGCTTGAAGGGTGCCGTTATGTTTACAATGAAACCCTTGCCGCCCGCAAGAATGCCTACGAGCAGCGCGGCGAAAGCGTGTCTTTGTATGCGACCCAACGCTTGCTCCCGCTTTGGAAACAAGCCAAGCCTGAACTCAAGCAGGTACATGCTCAGGTTTTGCAAAATGTGCAGGTGCGCGTGGATTTGGCGTTTCAGGCATTCTTTCGGCGTGTAAAACAGGGCGCTGAAGAACCGGGCTACCCCCGTTTCAAAGGCTATGGTTGGTATGATAGCTTCACTTATTCGCAGTACGGCAATGGCGTCGTGCTGCATGAACGCACACTGCGCTTGTCCAAAGTCGGCGCTGTGAAGGTGGTATTGCATCGCCCGCTCGAAGGGACCATCAAAACGGTCACAATACGGCGCAACGCGGGGAAATGGTATGCCTGTTTCAGCGTTGAAGTGGAGCCACGCCCCCTGCCTGTCTCCAGTGAAGTAGTAGGCATCGACCTGGGCTTGAAGACCTTCGCTGTGCTTTCCAACGGCGAACAGATCAAGCGCCGGCGCTGGATGAAACAGGACGCCAAAGATATTGCGCGCCTGCAACGTAAGCAAGAGCAGTTGCCAAAGGGCAGTCAAGCGCGCAAAAAGGCGCTGCTGGCACTGAACCATGCCGACCAACGGGCGACCCATCGTCGAACCGACTTTGCCCATCAGCAAAGCCGCCAGATGGTTAATCGCTATGGCTTGCTGGTGTTTGAAGACTTGGAAATTCAGGATCTGCAAGCCAACAGCAATAAGGTCATCAATCGCAATATTGCCGATGTTGCCTGGGGACAATTCGTACACTTTACCACGTACAAAGCTGAAAACGCTGGTCGTGGTGTCCTACGAGTGAACCCCAGAGGCACAACACAAGGCTGTTCCGGTTGCGGCAACATTGTCCCGAAAGACCTGTCGGTGCGCGTCCATGAGTGTCCGCACTGCGGTCTCAAAATAGACCGCGATTTGAATGCTGCTTTGAACATCCTCAGACGTGGATTAGCGTCTGTTGGGGCGGACTTGTCCGTGACCCATAGAAGCCCCAGCTTTAGCTGTAGGGAGTAGTCACATGTACTATTGTTGAAGTGCCAAAGGATACATTTATGGGCTTAGTAGACGGAAAGGTAGCGCTGATTTTCGGCGTCGCCAATAAAAATTCGATTGCATGGGGCATCACCAAAGCGCTGCATGATGAAGGCGCAACCATCGCCCTCAGTTACGCGGGTGAAGTGATGGAAAAGCGCGTGATGCCGTTGGCAGCGGAAATCGGCTGCGACTTTGTTGAAGAGTGCGATGTGAGCAGTGACGAAGCGCTCGATAAAGTGTTTGCCAAAGTCGCAGAGCGTTATGGCAAATTGGATGTGCTGGTGCATTCGGTGGCGTTCGCGCGCGGCGAAGATCTCGGCGGGCGTTTCACCAGTATTTCACGCGAGGGCTTTAAGCTGGCGCTCGACATCAGCGCTTACAGCCTGATTGCGATGGCGAAGCGCGCCGAACCGCTGATGCCCAACGGCGGCAGTATCATGTGTCTTACCTACTACGCCGCCGAAAAAGTCATGCCCAAGTATAATGTGATGGCAGTGGCGAAAGCCGCGCTGGAAAACATCACACGTTATCTGGCTGCGGACATGGGACCCAAGCGTATCCGCGTGAACGCGATCAGCGCGGGACCCATCAAGACGCTGGCGGCGATGGGTGTGCCGGGTTTCCGCACGATGTTCAAATCGTTCGAGAAAGCCGCGCCGATGCGTGAAACAGTTTCGCAGGACGATGTGGGGCAAGCCGCGCTGTGGCTGGCGTCGGATATGAGCCGCATGGTGACGGGCGAGATTTTGCACGTCGATGGTGGTTACAACGTGTTGGGATTGACGGCTAGCGATGAAGAACTGGCGGAACTGGAAAAGACTACTTAACAGTTAGATTTTCTAAAGGGGCGTTCGAGCCAGACAGTGTACAACGCCCCTCTCCATATTGACCCCTTGTGAACCCTTAAATTCTCTTATAGAATGATGATTGGCTGCGTAGCTCAGTGTTCGGCAGTGCACCAGTAAAATGACATGCTGGAGGATCGTCCCCCAGACTTCGGTGTAAGGGACACCCTGTCGAGGAATTTACAGTAGCACCGAAAGGCACACCGCCGAGAGGGGTGAAACTCCCGCTCTGTGAAAATCAGTAGGGAAGCGTATTTTAACTCGATAGGAAAAGTCGCGGGTTCGAATCCCGCCGCAGCCACAATACCTCGTTGACCTATTTTAAGCCTCGCTTAGCTTGTCTTGAGTGCATAAAGCATAAAGTTATCAAGATTCCCTAAAACCCGTGAATTAGGTTCTTTAGAGTTACAATTTTGTAAAATAAAGAGTAAGATAGAGATGTCCATTCTATAGAAACGGAACCTAATGCGTAACCACCAGGAAGACCATGAGCAATCACAGAAGATACACGACGAGCAGATGAGCGCCCGCAATCGCCCTTCATCCTTCAGCAAGCGCAATGCCTCAAACAAACAAGCCAAGCGCGTCGAAGAAAAAAAGAAAGAAAATCAAAAGCCGTTGATTGTTGAGTTTTTTAATGTGCTGCCGCGTGCCTGGAAAGGCGTTGTCATCGGGGTTTTTGTAGGCTTAATTCCCCTCGTTGCTGCGGTGGTGCTGCGTCCAGACTGGAATATTCTCGGCATCCTCGCTCTGGTCTTGTTCGCAGCAATCGGCTTCTTCATAGGCAAAAGCACGGAACAAAAAGTGGTGCGTGGTCGGCGCTAATATCCCCTAAGAATTGGGGACTCCCAGAATGTTACAGTGTCTTAAAATGTGAAATATAACACAAATAGCTACTGTGAGGGGGAGTTTATGGGTACGCGAGAAGAACCAGAACGGGCACAGCGTATACGCGATGCGCAGATTCGGGCGCGCGACCCCGGCGCGTCCAAGATCAAAGGCTACGATTGGGACAAGCACGCCAAACGCGCGCAGCAGATCAAGAAGAACAATCAGAAGCCGCTGCTCGTGGAACTGGTCAATCTGCTCCCCACACGCTGGAAAGGCGCTCTGGTGAGGGTTGCTCTCGGCTTAATCGCGCTGATTGCCGCGCAAATTTTCTTGCAGGGTGACTGGAAAATTCTCGGCTTGCTGCCACTCATCATTTTCGGTGTCGTTGGTTTTGTCGTCGGCAAATCGACGCAGGATGAGCCACAGCGCTAAGAGCTTAAATGCTCATATAATCGTTTTCATCGGCAGGCGAAGAAGAATGAAAGACTATCACATCAACATCTTCTATAGTGAGGAAGACGAAGCGTATATCGCCGATATTCCCGATTTTGAGATGTGCTCAGCCTTTGGCGCTACCCCTAATGAAGCATTGGAACAAGTTTTGATTGCCAAAGCCGCAGTCATCGAAGCAATGCAAGCTAAGGGATTGGCAATCCTCGAACCACGCTATCGTCCCGCGATTTATCAACTTGCTTGAGAGTATTCAGCAGGCGCAAAGAACACGAGTATCTGCAAATCCTCGGTGATGCTGTGGAAGTGATGTTCGTCGTAGGCTTTGACGAATACGATAGACCCTTGCTCGACAGGACAATCTTCTCCCGCAACATGAATCATACCACGCCCGCTGACGATGTAATACACCTCGTCCTCGCCGTGCGGCGTTTGCGGGTCGGTTATGCCCACGCGCAGCACGTACAACCCCATGCTCATTGACGGCACGCGCAGAAATTCGAGATACAGTTTTTCGCCCGCCGCCTGCTGCTCAAGCAACTGTTTGATTTCGTAGGCTTGCATCCATCTTCCTTTAGGTGATTGGTTTTTAGTTGTACGTTATTCGTCAATGCTAAAGATGCGATTTTCGACTGAAAACTGTGAACTGACAACTCTTTTAAGCTACTCTTTCGGGAAAACGTCTTTCACCGCCAGCTTGAAACCCGGCAGCACATCTTCACCATCTAACTCGCCATCAAAAGGTACTCTTTGCATCAACATGCCGCCGTTCGCCTTTCGGCAGACATACACCAATTTCGTCTCTGGATAGAACACCCACACCAGTTTTGTGCCATATTCCAAATAGAGTTCAATTTTAAAGATGATTTCGCCTTCGCGGTTGCTGGGCGAAACGATTTCGACAGCGAGATCAGGCGCGATAGTGAGTTTTTCGGGCAGCGTCGCTTGCCGGGCTTTAGAAACGAAGGAGGCATCAGGCGCGGGTTCGTCGGTTGGCGAGAGGAAATAGCTGTGTCCATCCCCAAATGCCCAACCGAGATCATGCTTACGAACGAATTCCCGCATGGGCGCAAAAATCTCGCCCATGATGTATGTATGTAATGGACTTGGACGTGCCACTTCGTAAATCACCCCCCTGATGAGTTCAAACCACTTGTCCTCATTGCCCGGGAGATTTTCAATCGCCCGCAAATCGTCTACGGTATAAAGGCGTTCTGCTTGCATTGTCATCGCAGCACACTCCAAACTTCTCTTATAGCTGCCGCTTGATCTTCAACTGACAACTGATAACTGTCAACTGATGACTCATTGCCCATTGCTCGTTGCTCATTGCTTAACCTAATGGCTCAACTTTGCCACTGTCCGTCAACTGTTTGACGCGCAGTTCGGCTTTGTCCAACAATGATTGACAGTGTTCGGAAAGCGTGCGCCCACGCTCGAACAGCGTCACCGATTCTTCCAGCCCCAACTCGCCAGAGTCCAACTGCGCAATGATCGATTCCAGTTCGGCAAACGCCGCTTCAAAAGAGAGTGCGTTTATATCGCTCATGAGTATCCTTATCCTCGACGCGCGCTTTCAGTTCGCCGTCTTCAAATTGTAGTGTAATGCCTTCGCCGGGTTTAGCGCCTTTGGAGTCTGTTACGCGCGTGCCATCCACGCTCTTGTATACCGCCGCATAGCCACGAGACAAAATGGCTTTTGGGTTCGCGGAGTGCAGCGCGGCGGCGCGACCTTTGAGACGTTCGTTGAGTAGGGAGAAGCGCGCGCGTTGTCCTGCGCTGAGACGGGTGTTGAGTTCATCGATACGTTGGCGCATGTTGCGTATCTGACTGTTTGGCGATGCGCGGCGCAACGTTCGCTGAATATCGTCCAACCGTTCACGCTTGTCAGAGAGCAGGTATTGCATCGCCTCTTGCAGATGGCTTTGCAAACGCTCCACGTCATAACGCAGGTCTTCGATGTTCGGCGTCACGAGTTCGGCGGCAGCGCTGGGCGTCGGTGCGCGCAAATCGGCGGCAAAATCGGCAATCGTGAAGTCCGTCTCATGTCCCACGCCGCTGATAACGGGGATACGACTGGCGGCAATCGCCCGCGCCACGCCTTCATCATTGAATGCCCATAAATCCTCGATGCTGCCGCCACCGCGACACACAATCAGCACATCAATCGGCGTTTCTTGCAGCCGTTCAATCGCCTTTATGATGCGCGGCGCAGCGTCCGCACCCTGTACAGGCGTAGCGCTCAACAGCACTTCCACCAGTGGGAAGCGCCGCCGCAAGACATTCTGCACATCCTGAAATGCCGCTGCATCAGGTGAGGTCACAACGCCAATGATTTTGGGGAACAGGGGCAGCGGGCGTTTGCGTTCCGCCGCGAACAAGCCTTCGGCGTCGAGTTTGGCTTTCAGGCGCTCAAACTGCGCATACAGATCACCGACACCTATCGGGCGCAGCTTATCAGCGTACAGTTGGTATTCGCCGCGCTGGTCATAGACGCTGATGTAGCCATGTACCAGCACCGACTCGCCATTGGACGGCGGGAACATGTGCAAAATTGCGCTGCTGCGCCACATGACGGCTTTCAACTGTGCGCGACTGTCTTTCAGCGTGAAGTACCAATGCCCCGACGACGCTTTGGAAAAGTTCGAGATTTCGCCCGTCACCCACACATCTTGCAGCACCTCGTTACTTTCGACGAGTTCACGGATGTAGGCGTTCAGGTCGGCAACCGAATAGGAATCAATCATGATGATGTGTTGAGTTTGGCTAGACGTTCGCGTGACGGGGTGTGATTTGGTTCTAAGCTAACAGCACGTTGCAAAACTTTTAATTGAGTCTCTCTGTTATCTGTAACGAAACTTGCTAAACAGAAAGCATCAGCGTCTTTGGGATTTGCTTTCACCGCATCAGATACCAGTGATTTGGCGCGTTCTATTTCATTCTTCTTTAGGAATGAGGCAGCGGAATACAAGTTAGTGATCTTATCTATTCGATTGAGGAGTTGTATACGAACTTGCTCTGCTTCGCTAAGTTGTTCTTGCCATTTAGGTAGATCGCGCTGTTTCGTCTTAACAACATTCCAAGTCCCAGCAGAAATTATATATACCCCAAACAATCCAAAAGCTGCCCCCAACAGACCAAATAAAACACTATTTGCTACTATACCCGCCCATCCAACGAAGATACCAGTACCTATGAACAGCGCACCAGCCAGAAAAACTGCCAATAAAGACATTTTATTTGCCGCCGCTATTTTACTGTTGTATTTTGTTATCATCTCCTCACATTTTTGCAAACTATCTGTTTGCTGCGTTTTTCGCTCATGTAAACGTCCGCAAATAGTGTCAATCTGCTCTTGACGCTCCATCTCCTTATGCCATAGCCTAGCACCTTCCTCATCCAAAATTTGCCATTCGCCGTATTTTTCGCTGCCTACAATAATCGTTCCGAAGTTCAAAGTTTGCGGTAACTGGCGGTTAGTCTCAACCGAAGTGTCAATTTCGGCTATATGAGTTT
>CALMZT010000220.1 GCA_937870805.1 uncultured Chloroflexota bacterium | reverse complement strand
GAGTCGTTTGTTTTGGTTGACAACTACTCTACCTCAAAAGCCCTACATCCCTTCATTTTTGGCGAAGGTATTGTTAATTATATCAGTAGTTTAAGGGAGGTTGTTTTAAAAACGAATAAATTTACTTAAGATTTACCCGCATACACAGGTGTATATTCCAGCGCGTTGGGGATTTGTGCCATTGTTTCGGCGTCACCGGGATACAGGCGTGCATTCGGCAGACGTTGGGAACGGATGTGTAGTTGATAGGCGTCACGCAGCGAAACGAAATCGGGCGTGCGCCAATCATCGGGTACATTTAAGCACGCCATCAGGGAGCGAATGCGTTTGCCGCCTGCGCTGTCCCAATCTGCGCCGCTTTTCAACAGGTCAGCGGCTTCCTGTTTGTCACCGCCCGCTTTTTTCATCAACTGACCACTGAGGCGCGCAAACATTGAGTTCGCCTGCTTCATATCCACCTGTCCGGCGAGGGATTGCAAATCGCCAGAGAGAGCATCAATCGGCAAGGCAGCGTCATTATACAAGCGCGGAGCAGCGCCGTCGTGCGCTAATGTGTTCCTTAAGTCGTCAATCGTGCTTGCAGGGTGCAGATAAGGACTCAAGTGCGTCACAACAGCGCTTTCCTCATCCAGAAGTGTGCCATTGTCATAAACTGCGATACTGGCGTCTGTGCCATTTAAGCGAATGGAAAGGCAAAGTGTTTGCTGTGAAAGCGATGGCAGCAAGTTTTCGTCGGGTTCGCCAATGACGCGCAGCCAGCCAGCAGCTTCAGGCGCGACAAACAAACGCACCGCTTGCGCATAGGATTTGCCAGGGATAAGAGCAAAGGGGTCAAATGGCGTATAACCCAGCGCCGAGAGCGAGGCTTGCAGCGTGTCAATCAGCGATTGGCGATCAGCGGAGGGTAAGTATAGGCTGTGAAAGGACGACGCCATGTTTGTCTTCTAACTGGCTCTCTTCTTTGGCAGTGTAACAGACCATGCTGCCCAAATCGGAAAAGCCTAATTCGCGGCACAGGCGGCGATCCTCTTCGGTTTCGCCCGGCGCAAAAATGATGTCGCAACCGCACTCAAACGCCGCTTGCATAGCAGCAATTTGCAATAGCTTGGTCATCGCCGGACCACGATGTTCACGCATGAGAGCGATACCAAGTAAATGCGCAGTTTCCTTCTGAATGCTGACGCGGGCGACACCAATTGGGAAGCTGAAGCGCTGCATCAGAATGTCCACCTGCTGCCCCATTTGCAGCGCCGCCATATCACGCCCGACGACCAGCGGCTCAACGCCGAGAGTCAGCACATCATAGTGTGCGTTGCGCCAGACATACCACCACGTTTCGATGCCGCGTTGATCGCTGATGCGCTCAATTGTCACACCATCGGGTTTTTCGGGAGGTATAAGCGGCGGCGGCGTGACGTTGTTGAAACCGTCCTGCTTGTAGATCATCAACGGCGTCTCACGTTCGGCTTGTAAGCCTAAACCGGTGAGTGTGCGCGCAAACAACGGCGGAAATAAACCTTCAATGTACTGCACACGCGGCGTGCGCTCAATCTTGCGCATGAAGTCGATGCCCATTTCCACGTCGTGTGCGGAAACCCACGCGGTTTTGCGGCGCGGCGTGACATAATTCAAGTCGGGGAGAGTGTTGCTGGGATGATGAATGACCTCCACCAGCCCTAACTCCTCTTTGACTGCCCCTAAATTGGCGTGCGCGTGATAAAGATGCTCCTGCACCTGCCGCAGCACGCGCCGAGTTTCACGTTGGAGCGAATCGTCCACACCGATCTCCATTACAACAGTGACTCACAATCTCTTGTTCATAGTGTAACAGAACATTAACATCGTGTCATGCCGAGAGCGTTCTAAATACGTTTGAAAAACTGTAGAATTATAGACCATGATACCAACAATCTGGAAACCAAAATCATACATCGCCGCGCTGCTGTAGCCTCTCATGTGTAGTCTGTCGGCAAGCGCAACTTCCAAGCCTGCGT
>CALMZT010000219.1 GCA_937870805.1 uncultured Chloroflexota bacterium | reverse complement strand
CAATGAATACAGTTTATGTGCAAATCAGTAGAAGTTCCACTATCCAGATGAGTAGGCTATGACTGCGCTGCCCTCTCTCGAAACTGAGCGTTTAATCGTCCGTCCGTTCACGATGGACGATTTGGATGCCAAGCAGCGGCTCAATCAAGCTGTATGGGGTGAGGTGACGGAAGAAGCACAGCGCGCGTATCTGACGTGGGCGGTAGCGAACTATCAACAGTTGGCGATGCTCTTTCAGCCGCCGTATGGTGACCGCGCGATTGAACTCAAGGTAACAGGTGAAATGATTGGCTCGGTGGGGATTGTGCCCGCGTGGATTCCCTGGGGCGTGCTGGCATCAACACAAGACACTGAGTCGGCGGCTGACCCGGCGAATGCCAGGTGTTCGCCGGAGATGGGGTTATTTTACGCTGTGCATCCCGACCATCAGCGCAAAGGCTACGCAGCAGAAGCGGCGCGCGCTGTGGTGGACGCCATGTTCAAGCGCAACCTCAAACGGTTCATCGCTACGACGGATTTTGACAATGAAGCGTCGATTGCCGTGATGCGCAAGCTGGGCATGACTATCGAGCGCAATCAATTTTCACAGCCGCACTGGTGTCAGATTGTCGGCGTGTTGGAGAATAAGTGATGCCCGATAACCTCTATCAAAAACTTGCTGCCGGACGCGCGCTGGAAAAAGAAGGCGCGGAGCAGGAAGCGATTGACTACTTCCACAAGTTAGCCGACGAGTATCCTGACAACCCGCTTGTGGAGTTTGAATTTGGCGGCGCTTATGATTTCGCTGGACAGGAATCCGAAGCGATTCCGCATTATCGCCGTGCGATTGAGCTTGGTTTGCCTGACGACGAATTGGCGCGTGCCTATGTCCAGCTAGGGAGTTCGCTGCGCAACGTGGGCGAATACGCAGAAGCGGTGAATCTGTTGACGGATGCGTGCGCGCGTTTTCCACAACATCGTGCGTTAAGGGTGTTCTTAGCATTGGCACAGCACAGCGCGCATCAGCCACAAGCCGCGCTCGTCACCCTTTTAGACACGCTCCTGATGGACACCGACAAGCTCGACGGCTATTCACGCGCAATTGGCTACTACACCGACGAACTCCGTTGACCAAAAGGGAAAAACTGCTCCCGTCTCGTTATGCATTTACTCATTGCTCATTACTCATTGCTTTCAACTTGTTAACCCGCCTATACACGCCATAAATCTTTTCTGCTATACTGCTGAACGTGAAAAGCAAGTCAATGAGGGAAACACAGCAATACTATGATCGACGTGAATCAACTCCGTAAGGGGACGACTTTTCTGGAAGATGACCAGATTTTTAAAGTTCTGACATATCAGCACACCAAGCCGGGACGCGGCAACGCGACCATCCGTGTGCAGGTACGCAATATGCGCTCAGGTGCGACGTTTGAGAAGACTTACAGTTCCGGCTCGCGCGTGAACGACATCCGTTTGGAAGGCAGCGAAGTCGAATACCTGTACGACGATGGCGAATTCCTGACGTTTATGGATGTGGCGACCTATGAACAGCCGCAGCTTCGCCGCGATGTGTTTGGTGATGACGTACATTTTCTCAAAGAAAATCTGCACCTGAAACTGAGCAGCTACGAAGGCGAAGTGATTGACTACGAACTGCCGACGACGGTAGAGGTGAAAGTCACGGAATCGGAAGTGGCGATTGTGGGCGATACTGCCAACAGCCCGACCAAAAAGGTCACGGTAGAAACAGGCTTACAGGTGAAAGTGCCGCTGTTCGTCAGCGTGGGCGACACAATTCGTATCAAGACGGAAGACGGCAGCTACGTCACGCGCGTTTAAGTAAATACAGCCAACCCCTTGTATATGAGAGCAGGTAAAACGCCTGCTCTTTTTGCGTTTAAGGGAAGCACATGAGAGATTTTTTGTCACGGAATGGACGACTTCATTCCTGGCTTTTTGGAGCAAGTGTTTTCTTTTTCTTAAGTCTATGGGGATCAGGTTGGAATATCAGTGAAGCATTGAATATTCTTTGGGCGGCTCTGTTTTGTTTGGGAATTCCCATCGCAATGTTTTTTTTGATGGGATGTGTTGTGGGACAGCTAGTAAAAACCGTTGTCAACGTCGGAAATAGTGCAGCCTCTAATATACGTCGTCGTAAAGGCTATGCTGAACATGAGTGGGCAAGCACAGCGGACATACTCAATTACGATAGCCGCTACATCATTGGCGACGACGGCGAACTGGTCGAACTCCCCGACATGGAAGAAAAATCAATGCACGATACCTCCACACTCTGAAGCTCTCCCGCTAGCAGCTAAAGACTATCTGCTACTTCTTCTCCTCGCGCCCACTGAGCAGTTTTGCCTGATAGGCTTTGAGTCCTTTCAAATCGCCATCGACCAGATACTGCGCCTGCTTGCTCCACGTTGCGGTGTCGCCAACAATCTTCACGCCTTGTTCAATTTTGACGACTTGATAAATCTCCTGTGAGGTCATGTTCGCCAACTGCGAGAAGGTGAAGACGCCCGCTTTGTTGAGCGCTTCCTGAGCTTTGACGCCGATGCCCTCGATGAGGGTCAAGTCGTCGGGGTTGGGGCGCGGCGCGTAAGCCAGTGCCTCGACTTTGGGCAGGCTCCCAGTGGTGCGTTTTTCAGGCTTGGTATCAGCGGCGACGATGGGTCTGGTCTGTGAATCACGTTTCGTTGGAGCAGGTTGAGGTTCTTCATCACCGCGCGCCAAAAGCAGCAGCACGATACCCGTGACCAGATAGCCCACGCCGAACAATAAAATGTGCGTCAGGTCAAACGAGAGGAAGTTATCGGCGATGTTGAAGGTGGTATACGCCAGCGAAACGCCAATGCCGACGATGCCGATAGCGATGATGAGCAAGGCGACATTACGACTGTTCGCCAGCGCGGGCAGCAGCCACAGCGCCAGCCCCAGCACGGCGAAAAACACACCTACCCAGAACACCTGCGTCAAGTCGAACGTCAGAAAATTGTCGGCGTTGCTGAAGTAGGTAAAGGTCAGTGAAATCACGATGACCAATGCGCCACACGCCAGCATCAGTACGCCTGCCGTTTTTGCGGGATTGGGTGTAGAGGATGAATTCATGGTATCCCCCTAAGCAATGATTTAGATGTAACATAAATGGTAACGCTCAAATCAGGTGTAGACAACTCCCGCCACCTAGGGCGATTGCATCAAAAGCGCGAATTGGGTCAAGGAAGGTCAGCAACGTCATTGTAGGGGCGAACCTGTGTGTTCGCCCGCTGCTCAGCCCTGGACGCTTGTCCCGACAAATATGTTGTGAACCCTTGTAACCTTCAAACTAAATTTGATCCGATTGCCCTGTCCCGCCGCCAATTTGCAACCAAAAGTCACGGTTTGGCGTATTAGATATTAGATAAACAATCCGCTATTTCAGGAGAATATCAACATGTCTGATAACAAGAACTATAAAGTCGAATGGTCGTTTGATTTCGATAAGGTTGCCGAGCGCATCAAGGGTTCGGTAGAAGGGTTGGTCGGGGAAGTCGAGGTCAAGACTGAGCAGTATGCGGTGCCGATTGAAAACACCACTGCCGCACAAATCGAGTTGGGCTTGTCAGTGGGGCATACCAACGTCAAGGCGCTGGGTGAATCGCTCAACATCCTTGAAGCCGATATCGCCTATGTGGGCGAGATGGAATTCAGCGTCAGCGGCGAAGCGATCAAACAGATTAAACTGGCGCAGAAAACGAACTTCAACAACATCGGCGAATCCATCAAGCGCTCGATTGGCTTTGCAGTTAAGGGCAGTAACGATCTCAAGTGGGACGTGGGGCTGACCAAAGCGATTCCGCTGGAACTGAGGTTCGGCGGCGGTGTAGGTCCAGCAGTGGTGGACTTGACGGACATCAATCTGCGCGGGCTGACCGTAGACGGTGGTGTAGGCGAAACCACGCTGACTCTGCCCGGCACTACCGATGTGTACAGCGCCACTCTTGAAGGCGGCGTGGGACGCACGAATCTGATCGTCTCCAAAGGCGCAATGGTCAATCTGACGATTGAAGGCGGCGTGGGTGCCATTTACATCACCGTTGAGCCGGACGCGCACGTCAACCTGAAGATCAAAGGCGGCGTGGGCGAAACGAAGGTGGAAGTCCCTGCCGACGCGGGTGTCAGCGTGAACGCATCAGGTGGATTGGGCAATGTTGCTGTGCCAGCGCACTTCACACGCCTGAGCACAGAGGAAAACTTCATGAGTCGCGGCGGGTCATGGGAAACCACGAATTACGCTTCGTCGGAGAACAAAATCACGATTGAGTACGAAGGCGGCGTCGGACAGCTCGTCGTGCGCTAGGCAGTATCATCAATTTACCGTAGGGGCAGACCAATGTGTCTGCCCTTTTTGTTAACGCGATTCTGTTGCAACTGCGGCATAATCAGCCTCATGAGCAACCTACGACGCAATAGGAAACACACCCAATGAGTTCACAAACGTCCGATGAGGCTTTAGTTTCCAAACTCTATCGACAACTGTTAGATAGCTGGAACAGGCGCAATGCTGATGACTACGCCGCTTTATTAACTTACCTTACGCAATTTCACGCTCTGGGTTCAAAACCCAGAGCTAGCCAAGAATTTGTAAACCTCTCAAGAGGTTGAAAAATCG
>CALMZT010000218.1 GCA_937870805.1 uncultured Chloroflexota bacterium | reverse complement strand
TAATTTCCTTATTACGTTTCAGCATTGCTCCACACAAAACTTCGTTCCACTACAGTGATTAATGAGCCGCAGCAATCCGAACCTGCTCCAACATACTCGCAACCATCTGCTCAGGGGTAACATTCAAGGCGTCTGCTTGAAAATTTAGCATCACGGTCAGTGGCAGGTCGCGGAAGAATGTGAGCATATCAACGCCAAGCGCATCACCTGCGGAAGCACTCTCGTTTCCCCCACCCATAAGCTGAACCAGCGGTTGAACCAACGCTGCACCATGTGCATCGTCCAGCCAGTCGCCTATCGTGCTCTCCAGATTCAGGCGTGATGGCAGTGGCGTTCCCGATGTGAGGGTGACGGTTTCTCTTAGGTGAATAGCAGCGGAGGAACTACCTGCGAGAATCTCAAAATCACCCGCCTCTGCTAACCAGCGTCCATATGCCGGGTCATAGTAGCTAAAAGCACGACTGTCAAGCGTAAAAGCAACTCGTTTGCTTTGTCCCGGCTCAAGTGCCACTTTGGCAAAGGCTTTTAACTCTTTTGGTGGACGCTGTAAACGGGAAGCTGCGTCATGAATATAAAGCTGTACAGTTTCCTGACCTGCGCACTGTCCTGAATTGGTAATCTCGACTGTGACCTCAAGCGTCTCATCAATCGTGAAGAAACGATTTGACACACGCAAGCTGCTGTAGTCAAACTGTGTATAGCTCAAGCCATGTCCAAAGGGAAATAACACATCAAGATTTCGTGCCTCATATCCTCGATAGCCAACAAAGATTCCTTCACCATAACGCACTTCTCCGTTTTCACCCGGAAAATTCAGGTAAGCAGGTGTGTCGCTTAAGCGGAGGGGGAAAGTCTCTGTGAGTTTGCCCGATGGATTGACGGTGCCGTAAAGCACATCAATCACCGCGCCCGCGCCCGCCTGTCCAGGCAGCCAAGCCTCCAAAACCGCAGGAACGGTGTCGATCCAGGGACGCATATCAATCGCTGAGCCGTTGTTAAGAATAACTACTGTGCGGGGTTGTACGGCAGCTACGGCTTGAATGAGCGCAGTCTGATGGGGAGTGAGATTCAAATCACGCCGATCATATCCTTCAGATTCAATCCTTGCCGGCAATGCAATGAAAAGCAGAGCAGCATCGGCGGACTGCGCCACTGTCACGGCTTCGTCAATATGGTTCTGGTTAACTTCAAAGGCATAGCCATCACCCACGACATAACGCAGCTCAGCACGATTTTGCAGCAGGTCTAATGGTTTATCCACACGAGTCGCCTTGATATGCGAACTGCCGCCTCCCTGATAAACGGGTTCTGTGGCTGCCTGACCGATGACCGCGAGGGTTTCATTCCCGGTCAGTGGTAGGAGGTTGTTGTCATTCTTGAGCAACACAATCGACTCGCTGGCAATGCGCTGAGCAAGTCCATGATGAGCATCAATATCAATTGTGCCGTGCCCTTTCGGTGTCTCTTTAGCACGCAAAATTACCTTTAATAGACGGTCAACCGTGCGATTGAGGATAGATTCATCAAGTGTGCCATCTTTGACTGCGTTGATAACGGCTTGCAAACTGTGTGGAACGGGTCCCGGCATCTGAAGATCGAGACCCGCGCGCAAGGCTGCTATTCGGTTTCTTACCGCGCCCCAATCAGAAACGACAAACCCTTCGTAGCCCCACTGGTCACGTAATATGGTTGTGAGCAAATAGCTATGCTCCGAGCAGAAATCTCCATTGACACGGTTGTAAGCGCACATCACAGTCCAGGGCTTTCCCTGCTTTACTGCAATTTCAAAGCCTGCCAGGTAGATTTCGCGTAATGTACGCTCATCGACCACAGCATTAATGGTAAAACGCAGCGTTTCCTGATTGTTGACAGCATAATGCTTTAGAGATGTACCGACGCCCTTGCTTTGCACACCTTGAATGAGGCTGGCGCTTAATTCTCCTGCCAGCAGCGGGTCTTCAGAAAAATATTCAAAATTACGTCCACAAAGTGGAGAGCGCTTGATATTAATGCCAGGTCCCAGTAAGACATCGACATCGAGGACGATACATTCATCGGCAAGCGCCTGACCAAGTTCATAGATCAGTTCCTTATTCCATGTCGAAGCAAGGGCTACAGCAACAGGGAAACAGGTTGCTGGGAAACTTTCGGTGATTAAAGCGGTGGGATCAACAGCACGGCGCACACCATGCGGTCCGTCAGATACTATGATGGGAGCTAGACCAAGACGTTCTACAGGTAAGGTTTGCCACGGAGTCGCGCCGATAGAAAGTGCAGCTTTTTCTTCAAGAGTAAGCTGATTAATGAGAGCCTGGATCTTGTCAGTCATGAAAACAAAACCTGTTAGTGATAATGGTTGGCGGATTTGTATAGAGGTTAACCAACTTTAATTAAATTGCCTATTCAGAAATGATGTTGGAAGTTCGTTTCCTACTCGAATTCTAAACTCTGCCGTGCAGACAAGTTTTGACCTCGTGACTAAGTTCTATACAATAAACCTGTCTGCAAGCTTAACTACCTTTTCATCCTCCTTTGATACCGCTCCGTTATAGTTTCGCCTCGTCCCTCTAAACTTGTGGACGGGTTCCTTTTCACTTAACAAAATTTTGGATTAATCAATATGCTTGATGTCAGGGATTTATGAGTTGTTTATCCAAGTGGTAACGAAGTCGTGAAATCCATTTCGCTCACGGCGCAGCGTGGTGAAATTTATGAAACTCGCGTCTGAAAATCCGACGTCTGCGGTTGGCTTAACAGATCATGGACGTATCGAGGTAGGTCTGAAGGCGGATTCGGTGCTCATGGAAGAGGCTGCCGATTACCCGCATATCCGCGCAGTGCTGGGACAAGGACATCCAATTTACTGGGATGCATATGGCACGACTTTCGCAATTGACGGCGCAGGTAGATACATAATGCTTCAGTACATTGAACAATATTTCGGAGAATATCATAAAGTGACACTGGCGACAAAGCAACTTGGCGAACAGGCGTGATGGGAGGATTAAGCGTGAGTGTTTCTAAAGTGGATGACGTAAATGGCTTTATAACGATGTAATCCGATAGTTGCATTCAGTTGTCCAGCTAGGCTGGTCACCAATTGCAAACCGAGTGTTTCCGTCTGGTGAACATTGAGGGAATCCGGTAAACCAACTCCATCATCACGTACAATGATGGTATGCAGACCGTTGGCATCTGTTTGGAGTTCTATACATAGGGTGCCTTCCCTACCCTTTGGAAAGACGTGTTTAAGCGAATTCGAAACCAACTCATTGATAATTAGCCCACAGGGTATAGCTATATCCACATCCAGATACACGGCATTGGATACAAGCTTAAGATCAATGCGAGCAGCATCCGCCAGGTAGGAATGCAACAGATGCCGCGTTAATTTTTGGATATATTCATAGGACTTTCGCTTTAAGCATTCAAAAAAGCAGGGGTGTGAGGGTTACGCAACTCCGCCCGTAAATAGTCGCTGAACAAATCGTGCGGGACCGCCTACAAGGATGTACGTAGCGGCGGCGCCTTCCCTTGCAGGGATAACCCAGCATGAGAACAACACGCGCTGTGCTTACGTTGCCAATGCCGCAC
>CALMZT010000217.1 GCA_937870805.1 uncultured Chloroflexota bacterium | reverse complement strand
GCATAATCCCGAAGCTGTGCCAGAGTGCTGGCACTGTTCGTGAGCCAGCTCATATCGACGGTAATCGTTTCGCCGTTTGCCAGCGTTACCGTGTCTACGCCCTGCCACAAGCCGCGAACTTCGTCGAGCACCGTGTCGCGCTGAGCTTCGTCGGCGTTGAGAAGCGTCGCCGTGCGCTGAAGCCGTCGCCAGAATTCGTCTTCGTCAAGCGACTGCGCGCGTGCGGGAAGAGCGGTTGCAAACATGGTAAGCATTAGAGCAAGAAATGCCAAGCTCGTTCGCGCGGACCTCACCCTAAATCACTCTCCCATGCGGGGACTTCGCTGTAAATGAGCATTTGTGGCGGGAGAGGGACTTTGTACTCGCGTAAGTCGGATGGACTGGTAATTCAAGCGTAAGAAACCCATTGAGTAAGAAGCTAAGCTCGTTAGAAACGTTGAAGGAAGGGAAGAAGTGCCACTGATAAGACGCATATCAACGTTCCGGCAACGCCGATGACGACAAGCGCCAGCAGCACCATATTGCCAAAATCCTTGCCTGTCACCAGTGGATCAGTGGGCTGCGGCGATTCGAGGTCGGCAGGGCGCGGGTTCGGGATGCCGCTGTTTTGCATGGCGATGTCCAGCCCTTCCACGCGCACGCGCGCATCGTAATACAGCAGCGTGAAGGCAATCGGGACAACGGGCGAGATTAAAATGCCGACGATAGATTGCACAATCACGTCTGCGACGTTCGATGCGCCGACTGAAACGCTGGTCGTGGGCTGCACAAAAAGCGCCACGAGCGCGCTTAAACCGAGCGTGATGACGAAGTTGATGATGCCAATGACGACGGTGATGCCGACGATTTGCCAGATGCGCGCCTTGCCCAACGACCACGCGCGGCGGATGCCAAGCCCGACATTGGCACGCTCCAGAATCATGACGGGCGTGAGCAGCGAGAACATCGCGGGCCAGATGTAGATCAATAACACAAACAGCAGCCCGCACAGGGGGAACAGCACCGTCATCACGCTGATCGCCACAATCATAATCATGAACAGGACGAATTCGAGGATCACGGCTACAGTCAGCGGCATTAGGCGGTCACGAATGGCGCGCAAGGCTTCGCCCGCCGTCGCACGAAAGCCCAGATGGTTTTCAGAGGCTAACTGTGTCAGGATACTGTTCACGAGGACAACCTGGAGCAGGGTGGTGATGGCAAGCACTGCGAGGAAGATGACGGCGACGCTGATGATTTCGCCACTCGCGCGCATGACTTCGGCTTGCATTTGCGGACTCATCGTGCGACTGGTTTGCCGTTGCAAGTCGTTGAGCACAGGTTGTAGTTCTGCCGCACGCTCCTGGTAGAGCAGCGAACCGATGACATTGATGATGGTCACGGGAACAGTCACCAGCGCCACAGGCACGAGGAAGGTCATAAAGCTGTTGCGATAAATGCGGAAGGTGCGATCTACGAGTTCAAGCGCTGTGTAGGGGCGCAGGGGATTTTGGCTTTCCATGTTCGCCTCAAATAAGCCGTCGATAAAGTCAATAATTTCTCACATATTCGTTCTAGTGTACACCAATTATTGGGGAGATAGTTTCGCGGAAATCCCTTGTGTGTTTGCCCTAAGCCTTGTCTCATGCCCAGACCAACAAACCACGTACAGGCGCGAGGATGCCTTCGCTGTCCAGCGGCGCGAGTTCTTCCAGCAAATCGGTCATCTTTTCCAGTATGCCGCCTGTTGAACAGTTTTTCAGCGCACCCTGATAGGTTTCCAGCGCCTGCGTGATGTGCAGGCTGCGGTCAGCGTCTTTGGCGGTGATCGCTAAACCAATTTGTGCCAATCCACGCATATAGCGCTGTTCGTAAAGGTCGGCGGTTTTCGCCAACATGCGCTCTGCCGCCGCCAGCGCTTCATAAAAGGCGGCGTTGGCTTTGTACGCACACACCAGGTCGCAGGTCAGATCAATAATGTGCCGGTTATACGCCAACACCGGATCAGCAAAATCTAAGCACCAGTCGGGAAGCTGGCGCGGCTCGGGATCGAGGCCGACACAAAGCAGCGAGGCATTTCGTTCGCTTGCTTCTTCGAGACGCTGGAAAAAACTCATATCGTCTTCTTTCGAGCTAGCGCACAGGTCCTACTCCGTTGGAGGACCTAAGTACC
>CALMZT010000216.1 GCA_937870805.1 uncultured Chloroflexota bacterium | reverse complement strand
AGGGGATGATGATCGAGAACGTGGCGGGTCAGGCGTTCACGGACTTTTATGCGTACCTCAAATTCACCGCGCTCAGAATGGGTTTCCAGGGTTTGCGGGACGCGGATGTCGCGTTCGCAATAGGGCGAGTGTTCGAGCAACTGTCCCCACTCATTACGATAGCGTTTGGGCGGCTCGATTTGGGAGGGCGACTCGATCACGAAAAATCGCGCTTCCGCCGTATCTAATGACATTTGCCAGGTTGTACCGTAGGGAATCACCATATAGTCGCCGGGTTGGAAGGATAAATTGCCAAATTGTGTCCGCAGCGTGCCTGAGCCTTCATGAGTAAACCAGACTTCGTAGGCTTGCGCATTGCGGTAAAAATAATCCATACCTTGTGTTGGGCGACTCAGGCTGAGCGTAACATCGTTGTTGCCGAGCAATACCCGACGCGCCGAAAGCGGATCGCCACCAGCCGGAAAATCAGCCGTTGTGAAAGCGCGGTGGCGGAGCGGGCCAAAGTCGGCGTATTCAACACAGACCGAGCCGAGGTCTTCTACACGCAGGGCGCGCGGGGGTAGAAAGTGATGATAGAGGATGGATTCGATGCCGTGAAAACCTTCGAGTCCCATGACTTCTTCACGATAGAGGCCGCCATCCGGTTTGCGGAATTGAGTGTGGCGTTTGTGGGGTACGTCGCCCAACTTATGATAAAACGGCATGTGGTTACTCCTTAAAGACTCAACGCAAGGGCGCTAAGAAGCAAAGACCCAAATTAGTTCATCCAGAATCGCGTATTTCGCGCTTCTCACCAATGACATTGCGCAGGATGCCGAGGCGCTCAATTTCGAGTTCGATGACATCGCCGGGTTGAAGCCAGGGGCCTTCGCCTTTGGTGAGTTCGAGCAGGCAGCCTGTGCCAACTGTGCCGCTGCCGATCACATCCCCAGGTTGCAGCATTACGTCCTGGGAGGCGCGTTCGATCATCTGGCCGAACGGCTGGATCGGTCCCGAGGCGTCGCTGAAGGGCTCGATTCTGGGCCGCAACTGTCACGTCGGCCGCAGTGCCGTCATCGAGTCCCCTGTCGTCCTCGGCGACAAGACCGTCATCACGGATTACAGCCGCATATGAGCATCAACCCAGCCATTTTCAAGGCCTACGACGTCCGCGGACTCTACCCCCAGGAAGTGAACGAAGACGCGGCGCGTCTGATCGGGCGCGGCTTTGTCGCCTATCTCAAGGCGCGGCGCATCGCGGTCTCGCGCGACATGCGGCTGTCGTCGCCGTCGATGGCGGCGGCGTTCATCGACGGGGCGCGCGCGCAGGGGGCCGACGTCGTCGACTACGGAATGATGGGCACCGACATGCTCTACTACGCCGTGGCGCGCGACGGCCACGACGGCGGCGTCCAGATCACGGCGTCGCACAATCCCAAGGAATACAACGGCATCAAGATGGTCCGGAAGGAAGCGTTCCCGCTGTCGGGGGAATCCGGCATCGGCGACATCCGCGACATGATCGCGAAGGACCAGCTGCCGCCGCCGGCAGCGAAGCCCGGATCGCTGACGACCGCCAACGTCGTGGACGACTACATCAAGCACGTCCTGTCGTTCATCGACGTCTCGCTCATCAAGCCGTTCAACGTCGTGCTCGATGCCGGCAGCGGGGTCGCCGGACTGGTCGCGCCGAAGCTGTTCGAACGGCTGCCGTGCCGCACCACGCAGCTGTGCATGGAGCTCGACGGCACGTTCCCGAATCACGAAGCCAATCCGCTGATCGAGGAGAACCGCCAGGACATCACGGCGGAGGTCATCCGCCAGCAGGCCGACCGCCTGCTCGGCCCAGAGATCGCGGATGTGGATGGCAATGTCGAGGACCGTAGCGACACGGTTTCGGTTTTCAACGGACCCTCGCCCGTTATTCGAGTGTTCGCGAGTGAGACCGACGAGATCAAAGCTGCCAGTACGTGGCTGGCGGACCAGAATAAAGCCGGGGTGCTCCCTCACGAGATTGGTGTGTTCGTGCGCTCGGCTGGACAACTTGCGCGCGCTCAAGCGGCAGTGAAAGAGTCTGGACTGCCATTCAAGAATCTCGACGAGCACGTCGAAACCACCAGCGGCTATGTATCCATTTGCACGATGCACCTGGCCAAGGGGCTGGAGTTTCGCTCTGTAGCGGTAATGGCCTGCGACGACGAAGTCATCCCGCTGCAAGAACGCATTGAATCTGTCGGAGACGATGCCGACTTACAGGAGATCTACGATACCGAGCGCCAGCTGCTATACGTTGCTTGCACGCGGGCGCGGGATTTTTTGTTCATTTCTGGGCTAGAGCCAGCGTCTGAATTTCTGGATGACCTAAAGTAATGATCTCCGCGCACACCAGGGCAACGCAAACTTTATTCTGTTAACTATTCGACCACGTAATCCACAGCCACGGCGCCACAAGCGCAATCAGCACAACAAACCAGAACACCAAGATACGCTGGCGAGCAAACAGACCGCGCGCTTTCAAGTAGGTCAGTAGTCGCTTCATGCGTTTGTTTTTTCGTTGCTCTCTATTCCCGTACACGAAGGATCGTGACACATCGACGCTCAGGGCAAATGCCGGCGCAGTTCGGTCGCTAGCTCACGATCTGACTCTGCGAGGCTCACTTCGGGGACGATTACACCCGGCTCGTGCCGCACCTGCACGACCACGTCCAGATCGGACACGGCGGTCACTGCCCAGTTACGAAGCGCGCTTGGGCTCGCGTAGGTCAGTGTGACTGACTCATGTTCCTGGCCGTTCGTTGTAATGGTGGGCGGCGCGGAAGGAACACGCGCGCGCAGACGACCGATGAGGTACACCTGCCCTGCTCGTTCAAGTGGCGCCAATGCCGCCAGCAGCGCTTCGGTGCTCATGACCTTAGCCTTGAGGACACGGACAGTGGTCTGTTCATCAGCACCGCGCACGAGCACTGCTCTCTCAGCGTACCAGTCGCAGGTGCCCTCACGACACACCGTGACCGGTCCGACGGGCGTGTCGAGAATCAGGCCACCGCTCTGCCACGGACCGATCACACGGTACTTTCCCTGAACTGGACGGAACGCGCGATTGTCCTGACCGGCGACGTCGAGCCACCAGTCGGCCTCGGACTTGTGCGCGTCGTAGTGGGTACGCGCGTCGGTGAACCAACCAAGCATATCGCGCACCGTGCCGAGCGGCCCGGCACCGTGTTGCGCGACCGCCGCGACGGGTATTGTGAGCACGGCGAGGATGATGACGAACCACAATTCGCCAAGGCTCATTGGGGGCATGCGGTACTTCTCGTTCCCCGGCAGCACGCAGCGCACGCGTGACGGCCACAACC
>CALMZT010000215.1 GCA_937870805.1 uncultured Chloroflexota bacterium | reverse complement strand
CAAGGCTGTGGAGCTGCGCAATGGACAGGATGGCAGTGTCGGTACCGTTGTCGGGGTGGACGCCCAGGGCGCCTTGCCTTGCATCTCTTGCAAAACACGTTCGGATAGACCGAACATCGTGGTGAAACGGGCAAACAACTCACTTGCCTTCGATGGCGCGCCGAGCAAAACAATTCTTTCGACAGGCAGCCCTTCAGCCGCAGCAAACATGGTCGCGGCTCCACCAAAAGAATGTGCCACAATCGCATACACGGGACCAAACTGCTCGATAGCCGCACGAATCGCTCGTCCCATATCGTCCAGATTGGTGCGCCTGGCGTGAGAGATGCCATGTGCCGGACCATCAAATGCTACGACGCGGAACCCCTGTGCTTGCAGCGGGGCGACCAACGGTGTGAGGCTGTGTGCGCCGCCTTCCCAGCCGTGTACCAGCAGCACCGTCGCGCCGTCACCATCCCAGACGTAGCCGCTGAGTCTATCGTCACCATGATAGATCACGACGCGCCAGGCTCGATTAAGGATTGCTTGCTCGGCGTCTGAAGCTGGGTGATGCTGTGGTGTGAGCGAAATATTGAGCGCTACTCGCCCTGCCCAGCGCGGCGATACCGCTTCCAGCAGACGCAAGCCCGTTTTCATTGCAGCAAATTTCCAGTGAATCTTCTGAGCCATTTTCTATCTCCTTTGTGAAACAGACCGAACGGTCTGTTTTCTAGGCAAAAAAAGAGCGTCATGCTGGTTTGATGACGCTGTGGCGGACATACTCCAGTAGAAACGCAACGGCGCGGCGCAGATGGATTTCCTCGCTGTACAGCTTACTCAACATCATGCCGCCCTCAATACTGGCGATAATCAGTGATGCCAACTCATCACTATCAACCTCGAAAAACTCCCCACGCGCTTTGCCCTCGTCAGCGATGCGGATAATCAGCGCCCGCCACTGGTTCATCGCATCCTGCGCCTTCGCCCGCATGATCGGGTTCGCGTCGTCGCTTTCAGTTGCCGTATTCATGATCGGGCAGCCGTCGGAGAGTTCTTGATAACCTCCGTTGTAGATTTCGATGATCGCCACCAACTGCTGTGACGGACTGTCGCCAGCGGCTTTCAAGGCACGCCCAAAGCTGCGGCTCATCTGGCGAAAGTTGTAATCGAACGCCGCCATCGCCAGTTCTTCTTTGCCTTTGAAGTGGTTATAGACGCCGCCTTTTTCCAGTCCTGTCGCTTTCAGAATATCGGACATGCTGGTGCCGCTGTAACCGTAGCGGTTAAAGATCGGCGCTGCTAAGGCGATGATGCGTTCTTTGGTCTGCTGTGCTTTAGTCATGTTTACCCAACAAAAAAGACCGTTCGGTCTCTTTTATAATATGCAAAAATTTGATTTTTGGCAACAGGCAATTTTACAGTCGTGGCGGTGTCACACCTGTTTGCCCCTGATACTTGCCCTTTTTATCCGCATACGACACTTCACATTCCTCGTCTGCCTCGAAGAACAACACCTGTGCAATGCCTTCGTTGGCATATATCTTGGCTGGCAGGGGAGTTGTGTTGCTGATTTCGAGCGTGACGTGTCCTTGCCACTGCGGCTCAAATGGTGTTACGTTCACAATCTGGCCACAACGTGCATATGTTGAATTATGTATTACAATATCATTTGCAACAAAATTATGAAACTGCGGAATTGATAAATCAAATACTTCTTCCTCCCCAACATAGGTAATGTCTTCTACTACATCCCACAACGGACCGCCGTCAACAAGATTAAGAAATAGTTGGTTATTCGTAGCTCGGCTAACTCGACGAGCGATTGAAAAAGGTAGTGATTGAGAGGGAGAAGTACCTCTAATCCCCATACTTCGCAAACTCATTCCGGCCTCATGAGCAGCTTCATTCATGAGTAACCATGCTTCTGAAGGTAGTGTGTCGAAGTTACTTCTTTGCTTTTTCGCTCTATCTGCCAAGAGTGGCATAATTTCGTTTTCAAGACGAAGCTGTTTCTTTGAATTTGCCCAGAATCCAATTTCAGATGTAAAACGATTGACATGTTCCCTATCTGTAACTTGGATTTTATGCGCTATAGTTCCAACCTGTGTTTTCTTAGAGCGAATAACAGAGATTATACCATATCTCAATAGCAGGTGATGAATATCTTCAATAAGCTGACGCGAATTTGAATAGTACTCAAGAAAAATACTCTTGTTATCAGTATAAACTGAACCATCACCTGAAAATAAAGCTCTCAAGAAGAGAGTAACACTTTCGCGTGGAGCAGTGAAAATTGCTTGAGGAACAAACTTTTCTGCCGCCTTAACATTAAGTCCATAATCTTTGAGCCATTGATAAGCTCGGTTATATTCAGGGATTCCACCACGACCTATTCGATTGACCAATCGATAGCC
Organism: uncultured Chloroflexota bacterium; assembly: GCA_937870805.1. Taxonomy (GTDB): domain Bacteria; phylum Chloroflexota; class Anaerolineae; order Aggregatilineales; family Phototrophicaceae; genus JACAER01. The sequence goes on along the minus strand of CALMZT010000215.1, from coordinate 66 downwards.
GTAACGTCCCTTATAAGAAATAACGCCATTGAAGCCTGCTTTTACACACCTTTCAAGTTGCTGCAC
>CALMZT010000214.1 GCA_937870805.1 uncultured Chloroflexota bacterium | reverse complement strand
CTCACGTAGCTGCAGTCGGCGGGGCATGGCATTCTCGCTTTTTGCCCCGATTTTACCTTTACTTGCCGGATGAACCACTAAGTGATTCAGATCTTCATCGACGCGGAAGGCATGACGAACTGTGTTATAATCACCTTATTGTGTGTTATAACTCGGAGAATATCACAAGGTTTAGGCTGAGTCAAATTCGAAAGTGGAGTGAAAACCATGGAATATCTGGTGGGGATAGATCTGGGCTCAACAAGTCTGAAGGTTTGCATATATGACCGTAAGGGAAGCTTGGTCGCCAAAGCGAGTGAGCCCACTCAACGTTACCATCCGAATGCATCTCATCCCGAATGGACTATCTGGCACCCCGATCAAATCTGGGGTGGCGTTGCTGAGGCTACGAAGCGAGCCGTAGCGCAATTGGCGCACGTGGAGCACATCCAGGCTGTCAGTGTGACAGGTATGAGCATGGATGGCGTTCCTGTCGATGAAAACGGGAAGTGGCTTTACCCGTTCATCAGTTGGCTTGATCCTCGCACCGAGCCCCAGCGTCAATGGTGGCTACAACACATCGGTGCAGAGGAGCAGTTCGCTAGAACCGGCAATCCACTCCGTCATTTCTGCCCAGCACTGCGCGTCCTTTGGATGATGGAACACGAACCTGAGATTATGGCGAGAACCGCAAAGTGGGTACTTATTGAGGATTACGTAAACCTTCTGCTTTGTGGACGTCTTGCAACCGATTACACAATGGCATCCTGCACTCTACTCTTCGATCTGCATGATCTGAAATGGTCGGACAAGTTGCTAAACCTGTCAGGAATCGCACGTAGTCTGTGGGCGGATGCGTATGCAAGCGGCACAGTACTGGGAGAAATCACATCTACAGCAGCTGAAATGACGGGCTTGCCCGTAGGTGTTCCCGTCGTGCTTGGCGGTCAGGATTACTTGTGTGGGGCATTGCCAGTTGGGGGGTTTCGGCCCGGTCGAGTACTGGACCTTACGGGTACTTGGGAGGTAATACAGGTAGCACTAACCGAACCCAAGGTATGTGACGCCGCTCAGGAAATGGGAATGATGCTGCAGCCTCACGTAGCCTCCGACCGATACGCTGTCTGGGCTGGCGCCGTCGCCGCCGACATGCTCGAATGGTATCGCAAGGAATTCGGCAGTGAGGCGAGCCGTCTCGCCGAAGAGGATGGCGGAACCGACTGGGATTACTTAATGCGTGATGCTGCTTCCGCGCCTATTGGGTGTAATGGCGTGATGTTCTTGCCCCATTTCTCCGGAGCTAGTTTTCCCTCTTTCGACACCGCTTCCTTGGGAGCTTTTGTCGGCGTCAGTAATCGAGCAAGTCATCGCGATATGTTACGCGCAATTATGGAGGGACTAGATTTCCAGTTCCTAGAAATGATCACGGCCATCGAAAACTGTACCGGAGTCGATCAGGGCACGGTCGTGGCCCTAGGAGGTGCCGTAAGGAACGAATTCTGGATGCAACATAAGGCGGATGTGCTAGGTCGCAGTATCGAGGTCCAACAGGTTGAAGAAGCGACTGCCCTTGGAGCTGCGATGCTTGCGGGGATCGGCATAGGCATGTACTCAGACGAGGAGGATGCCTTTGATCACGTCAAAAAAGAGGGCACACTCTATCAGCCAAACTTACGGACCTCTCCACTTTACAGGGATCTATTCGAGATCTACCTGCAACTATACCCGACGCTCAAATCTGTCAGCCATCAGATCAGTGCGAACTTGACCAAGCATTCTCTATAATGACCTCAAGCGTATTCAGCGGCTTGTTGCTTGGCGCATTTGAGGTGCTGGAGAAAAAGGTCATAGTGGATCTCTTCGAAGAGGCTGGACCGCGACAGTTGCTGCGGTCGTGCGGAATTCACTCTTTCACGGCACCCAAAACAATGCCTTTGACAAAGTACTTTTGCAGATACGGATACACCAAGAGAACCGGTATCATCGCGATAAAAATCTGAGCAGCTTTTACGGTGCGGTTGGTCAAGTTTGCGACATCTTCGGGGCGTCGTAGAAAGCGAAGGTCCTGCTGTACAAGAAGTTTCTGCAAAAAAGTCGCCAGGGGATAGTTGCTCGGATCCGTCATGTAAATAAGCCCATCAAACCATGAATTCCAGTGAGTGACCATTGTAAATAGCGCAATCGTTGCAATGGCTGGTGTAGAAAGGGGCAGGTAAACCTTCAAGAGGATGGTAAAATGATTAGCGCCGTCAATTAAAGCAGCTTCTTCCAATGCTTTCGGGATGCTGGTGCGGAAAAAATTCATCAAAAGGATGGCGTTCCAGACATTGACAGCAACGGGAAGTACAAGCGCCCAGATCGTGTTGATGAGCTTCAGGTTCACTACAATAACGTAAGTCGGAATTAGCCCACCCGTGAACAACATCGCGAAAAGAAAGAACCACGCATAGATATTTCGACCTTTGAAGGACTGGTTGTCTTTCGAAAGCGCGTAGGCGAGGGGAATAATCACTGCGAGGCTTACTGCCGTACCAACAATAGTCCGCAGCACACCCAGAGCAAATGCCCTGGCAAATAACTCGTTCTTGAATGTCTCGACATAGGCATCAACAGTGAACCCCACCGGCAGCAAGCCCACAAGATGTGCCTCCGCTGGTGCTCGGCTGCTGAACGAAATAGCAAGCGTGTGTACAATCGGAAGCAATGAAAGTAATCCGAGGAAACCAAGGACCGCAGAGTTGACAACCGTGAAGGTTCTGTATGTCAAGCTGTTGTCATACATGAAGCACCCCTAGAAAACGCGGTATCCCGCGTACTTGTACGCCAAACGGTAAGAAATAAAAATAAGGACGAAACCGACTACAGATTTGAACAAACCGACAGCGGCAGCAAAACTGTATCTTCCGCTTAGGAGACCTATTCGATAGACGTAGGTATCAATGATGTCGCCAACGTCGTACACGAGGGGGTTATAGAGGTTGTAAATTTGGTCGAATCCGCCATTCAGTATGCTGGCGAGCGACAGTGTTGCCACGACGATCAAGATCGGTAAGATAGAAGGGATGGAGATGTATATTGTTTGCTGCCATCGGCTGGCGCCGTCGATAGCAGAAGCCTCATAAAGTGTTGCATCAATCCCGGTCAAAGCTGCCAGATAAATAATTGTTGAGAAGCCGTAGTTTTTCCAGACATCACTCGCAACAATGGTCCCCAGAAACCAATCCGACTTACCTAGAAAGAAAATGGGCTCGATACCAAACAGGGACACGAGCGTGCTATTGATAATCCCATCAATTGACAACATGTCGGTCAGTATGGCGCCAAGCATAACCCAGGACAGGAAATGGGGAAGGTAAGTCACTGTTTGAACCGCGCGCTTAAAAAGTCCAAAACGGACTTCGTTGAGCAATAAGGCAAAGACCAAGGGGACAAGAATATTGAAGATTATCTTCAGAATCGAAATGACGAGCGTGTTGACAATAACTTGTCTTGTCTCCGGAAACGCAAGAAGCGTCTCGAAATGAGTAAGACCAACCCACGGCGAGTTGCCAAAACCTAACCAGGGCTTAAACTCTTGGAATGCCATGATGATTCCCATCATGGGGAAGTAAGAGAAGAGAACGGTCAAAATTAGAGCAGGCAAGACCATGACATGGAGCACCCAGTTTCGACCCGGTGACCATCGACTCCTGACACGGACGGCAATCGGCGGCTTTGGTTGCGCTGCTACGTCCCGGCGAAATATTAATCCCATTCTGTTCCTCACTAAGAGCACCGTGGCTGGAGGGCTCGATTAATTTCTGTTTATATATAACGCCGTTCTCTAAAGATTGTCCTTATTGTTGCTCGGGAACCCAACGGGTTCGCACCTGACAAGAACTTAGACGGTCATTTCCCACGCACTGATATCTTCAAATATGGCATGGCCACTCTCGACCATTAGCCCCAATCGTCCGCTTGGGGGAGTTGGTAGGCTGTAGCTTCGAATCAATAGGTCATCCAGGTAAAACTCGATCATCGTCTGGCGCAGCAGGAAGCGAAAACGGGCGGATTGACTCGCTGCAATGCCCTGATCACCCATGTCGTCGGCAGCGAAGTACACGCCGTGTTCCGATATGGAGAAGTGACCGATTTCAGTACGTGATCGTGTTTGTGCCAGGACGGCGGTGCCAGTGGTACCACTGGAGGTTCCTTCCCGTTCGATAAAAAACCCTACACTGCTCCATCCGGGCGCAGCTTTGTCTACCCATAACGCACCCTCAATCATGACGCCCTTGTTTACGTCAAATCTGGTGGGAAATAGGCCGAGAGCGCCTGTATAGTCCTGCGCGACCTCGCAGCGCGAAGGGGCCAGATTCCACGCTGCGCCGCTTGAGGCATCAATTTTTATGACCTCCAACATACTGAGGTCTAGGGGAACTTGCTGTCCTTTCAGAACATCATTTCCGTGCCAATAATGCAGGCGCAGATGCCCCTTTGAATCCAGCGCCGCTCGTTTCAGCGGGCTCATCCAGATGCGCGGGTCGTCGCCGCAGCGTTCAATGGCATGATGGCTGACAAGCATCTCCTCAGGAGTAGGGTAAAAACGTGCGAAGTAAGTTGCTCCGTGTGAAGATGTTAAAAATCGAAAGGCATCGATTTCCGGACGAAAAGGACCTTCTGCCGTTACTGAGGAGAAGAGAAACATGCCCGCCGACCCGCCGATCTGCTCCGTCGTGTGGCGACTTCCAAAGTAATTCTCGGAATTGCCTATGATCATATAAAAACGTTCCCCAATCCGTTCAACAGCGCCGACCTCATTGACCTGGATCGGGGCAGAGTTGCCCCAATCGAATTGAGGTGGTGGCACAGCCTGCCAATGCCTTCCATCTTGGGAGACAACACGACCAACGGTGTCGCCAACTACCGTATCAGAGGCTGCCGGGCGAGCTGTCAGATAACCCCAGTAACCGCCATCGGCTTTCGGGACTCGCCAAATACAATCCCAGCGCCCATTCGGCGTGACGTCATACCAACGAGGATCGGGCACGCATCGATACTCGTTCCCCAAGCGCCGCCAATGAATGAGATCGTCTGATTCTGCGAAGTAGACCCCCTGTAGGCCTTCCCGGTTCTCGGAGAAATTCTGTATGAAGGTGGACCCGGTCTGCCAAACGGCGCCGCTCCCCAACCAAATCGCATCGTCAGCTTTGTGGATGATTGGTCCTACTTCCTCATAGTGAACGCCATCATGTGACGTGGCGACTGAAATTCCGTCCCAGTATGCGATCAGTGTCGATCCCCGCCAGACACTTTGATCCGTCCGGTGCAAATAAAAGAGGTAGTGAGTCCCTTTGTGGTAATACATCCAGGTGTCCCACATTTCGTAGACTTTCCGCGGCTGGTAGAGCATGGAATCATTTTCTCTCTGATAAGGGGAGTAAGCGCAAGACCCGATCATCTGCACACAGCATGACCGGGTCTTGCCAGGGGATATTGCTCAGAGGCTCATTCCGTTACTGACTGATACCACTCATTGACCTCTGCCGTGATTTGTTCGCCGCCACTTTCCTTCCACTGAGTAACGAATTCGTCGAAGGCTTCCAGTGGCAGTTCCCCATAGATGATCTTGTTGAAGGTTTCCAACTCCATGGTGGATAACAAATCCCCCACCTGAATCATCAGCTCCGTCTTCGGACCCGCAAATGCGTTTTCGTAGGCGATGTCTCGCGAGTCGAGCAGAATCGCCTGAGACTCGTGCTGGCTCTCGGGCCAACCGGCGTAGATGCGGTCAAAGGGAGTTTCGATGATCCCCTCGGAAATATGCCGGTTGGCGTTGTACTCGGCAAAGGGGTTAATCGGATAACCTGTTGGCGAGTAGTCGCCTGCATTGACCCAACCCCCTGGGATCAGCTCTCGGTCCGTCGAAGGCTGCCCGTTTTCGTCCCTCGCCCACATATAGTTTTCGTGCAGCCCCCATTCAAACGCGCTCCCTGCGGACGGCGGGTTGATCACTTCATAGAAGTAGTTGATGTACCATATCAACGCTTCGGGGTGCGCCATGTCTTTGTTGATGATCATGGCGGAAAGCGAGGCTGGGGTTCCGCGACGCCCCATCGTGCCGTCCGGGCCTGCCGGGATCTGGTAGGGCCAAAAGTCGGCATCCGGATTGTTGTTCACCAAGTCAATACCCACGTTCCAATCCAGCCAGTAGGGTCCGAAAACGATACCGGCTCGACCCGACGAGATGGCAGGTCCCGCGCCTTCGCCGACATCAGCAGGATAAGTTCCAGCCTCAGGAACGATGTAACCTTGCTCCATCCAGTCTCGCAGTATTGCCAGTGCCTCCCTCGCCTCTGGCTGGACCGATCCATACTCGAGGCTCGTCCCGTCCTCAGACACGTTCCACTGCTGGGGGATCGTGCCGAACGCGCCGAAAAGCCAGCTCGCGTCGCCAACGACGCCGCTCGGACCATTTCTCAGTCCGAGCGACAGTCCGTAAGTGTCATCCTCGCCATTACCGTCAGGGTCCTGAGTCGTAAATGCCTCCATGACCACCTCAAGCTCTTCAAGGGTGGTCGGCGCCTCAAGACCGAGGTTTTCCAGCCAGTCACGGCGAATCCACATCGTGGGGTCCAACACCACCCAGTTGTCGGGGCGGGGAATCGCATAGGGCCGGCCGTCCCGGATATAGGGATTCCACATCGTCGGGTTCTCGTTCATGATCGCTTTTAGCTGCGGACTGGCATACGTCTCGAACAGTTCATCCACCGGCATGAACTGACCCGAGTCGATCAAGTCATGAATGAGTGGTCCGTTGCCCAGAACCAGATAGTCTGGCATTTGCTCACCGGCCGAAAGCGCCAGTCTCAGTCGGGTTTCAAACTCTTCACCAGAGCCTCGGATTGTCCAGAGGTACTCGACGTTTATACCCAGCACGCGCTCCATCCAACGGAGATGGACGTTGTCGGTTAAGCTTTCGCCGTTCTTAAACTGCATTCCCGGCGCTTCGAGACCAACTGTCGTAATGGTAACGGGTGGGTCGAACTTGCAGTTCTCAATGTTAAATGGTCCCGCGATGGCTTCGCACAACTGCATGTCGACTTCAGTCGGCACATCCAGTACTTCGCCTTCTTGCGCTGTGGCAAATGTAGCTCCCAGGAGTAACGCTGACATCAGCAGAAAAGCTGATCCGAATCCCTTAAATCTTCTTGCCAAACTTGTGTTCATTTGATGACTCCTTCAACTGATCATCTTTCGAATATCAATCGCAGACACTGTAATCGTGAAATGGTAGCGGACTCGCGCTGGATCAACTCACGATCCCTTTACGCTTCAGTCTAAGTCAATTTCACTCGGGGTAGACTCCTGGGGCAAGTGTCGATCCCGCTGGTACACCTTGCGTTTCAACCAACTGTGCTTGCAGCGCTGGTCTCAACCGTCTGGTGATCGTAAAGTCCATAAATGGATAAGTTCGACAGCTCTACGACGGCCCTATCGACGAACAAGCCGACGCTAGCAGTTGTATTCTCCGGGAACTTCGTTGCGCTCTGGATGACGAGGACATCGTCAAGATAGACCTCGAATCGAGGAGGACGTACACATATTCTGAGGTGATAAGCTTGACCCAGTTGCACCGTGTACCGTCGGCGGTGCTGTTCAACATAATCGGGAAGGCGAGTCGCCAGCACACACTGCTCGTCGGCGTCAAGCAGGAAGACAAGATCCCCTTCCGATGACGTCTGTGATACGTCCGGTCGATAGACAACACCCGCCGCAACACCCGTGTGAATAGTTGTGGACACCTCTATCTCTACATTACGTGCACCGATTCCCAGGTCGGCAACTTGCCAGCCAGTGCGCGACTGACCATGGTAAATGGCGTTGTCCAGCGTCCAGCGCCCAGCGGGAAGGGGCCATATGCGCTGCGTATGAGGCAGTTGTGACACCTGCGGCGGTTGCACCGGGGTGACGAGGGTGGCTTCACGCCATTCTGAGGTCTTCGGACTGTACGCAAACCGAAGGTGACCCTGGGAATCTGCGATCATGTGCATCGGTGGAGACAGGGTATCGTGCCCGTCGGTTGTTGGCTGTGTGTAGAAGCCGTAGCGGTCTCCCTCAAAAACAAGACTTCGACATGAATAACCGACGTAATGGGTGCCGCCAACTAGGACATTGTCGTCGTTGAACTCATCATAAGGTCCTTCTCGCTTGTCAGCGACAGCGTACATCGTTCCACGGAGGACGGAGGGGTCGGAAAAGATACCGCGGTTGCCGTAAGCCGTCCCAGTCAGGCAGGTCATATACCAGCGACCGTCAAGCGAAAAAACATCCGGCACTTCAATACATGCATACTTACGGGGGGCAAAGGCGGGTGGCAGGTGTTCCCAGTGGACGAGGTCCTTTGTCCACACGGTCGCAATCACTGCCGTCTCCGCCTCCTCTTCCGCCGGAACCCGAGCGGCGTAGAACCCTAACCAGCCGTCTTTTTCGGGATGACGAATGACGATTAGGTCGCGGCAGTCCAGGACATTGCGCGGCAGCGGCGAATCGTGGCTAATGTACCACCTTGGGTCGGGTGAGATCACCGGATTTCCACTAAATCGTTCCCAGTGATAAAGATCGTGACTGGTCGCCAAACCGATATGCTGTCCGAATCCATTGCCTCTGGTACTGCGCATCGTGTAGTAGAGATAGAACGTTCCATCATGTTCAATGACACAGCCTGTCCAGGGTTGCAGTTCGTCCAATGTTCCAGCCTCGCCAGGACCCAGCGCGAGAGGACACTCGCGCCACTGAAGCAGATTGTCTGATATAGCATGTCCGAGCCAATCCGCGTCGGCAGGGGAGCGCGTGGAACCCGGGCTGAGCCGCTGCAAATAATATGCGTGCGCAGATCCCTGATGTTCGATATACCAGGTATCCCACATCGCCATTCCATTCGGTCGGTAGTCCGCAGGCATCGGGAAGCCTTTCTATTTTAATCAGTGCGACATTTGCTGTCCGGTAACGCCAAAGAATGCAAGCGCCAACCGCTCAGATGCCTTTCGCAACATCCTCGAACGCGCTCTGAGCACCTCGATACGAAGCCTCGCTGAACTGTACGGCCACTAGTTCGGAAATAGTCGTCTGGGTAAAGGTAACCTTGCCTTCTGCTGCAAATAATCCGTAGCAACCGTCGGTGTGTTCATATCCGCGGACATTCATCGCGATGGTATCCCCAACATAGACAACAATGACGCTGTCCTGAACAAGAACCTTGATTGAAATGGACGTGTCTGCTGGAAGCGGAACAAACCGCTCCATGATTGGCGGCTCGTCACCCGGACGTGGCCAACGTTCAAAAACGACGCGGTCTAGAGCTGGTTCCAGACGAATCTGGTAGTAGCGATTCAGCGAGTCGTCGGCGCGCAGAACGACGCCGCAGTTATGGGTATCCTCGCTGAAGCGGATGGAGGTTTCTAAACAACTAATCCGCGGCATCAGTGCTAGGCGGCACCAAGTGAACTTACCCTCGGCGAGGGCAGTCATGCTGTCACCACCATTGATCCAACCGCTGGGCTGCGGATCGGTCTGAACTGGCACAGGCTTACTAAATTGCCCTATGATTTCATTGGGGACAGTTACAGAAAGAGACCCGTCAGGTGTCTGACGAATTTCATGAATGACCAAGTGTCCGCCCCAGTTCCACGATCCGGTGTCCTTTTCCTGCGTGCGTGTAGGATTCCATCCGAATGCGAAGGTACGCTTGCCATCTGAAGCGGTCTTCGCCGCATAAAACGCCCGACCATCAAACGAATCCACTCGCGGCGCGCGCCATGGGCCCGATGGGTATCGACTCATTCGGTAGTGCGTAACATGACGTTCCGAAAAGGTGGAGTACACGAGGTACCACCAATCACCGATCCGAAAGAGATCTG
>CALMZT010000213.1 GCA_937870805.1 uncultured Chloroflexota bacterium | reverse complement strand
AAATATGGCCCGCCAATCAGCACCACATCGCTGTATACCGATACGCTGGTGATCGCATTGGCAGGGCTGGCGTTCAATAGCTGGGAAGCGGCGCTGTATGCGCTGGTGGCGCTGTTTATCGGCGGGGTAGCAACCGATTATGTGCTGGAAGGTCCAAGCCTTATTCGCACGGCGCTGATTATCACAGATCGTCCCAAAGAGGTTTCCGCTGCGATTTTGCACCAATTGGGTCGTGGCGTGACCGCGTGGGAAGGAACGGGTATGTTTACGGAGCAGCCACATACCGTGCTGTTCATCACTATCGCGCGTCCACAAGTCAGTACACTGCGAGAATTGGTGTTGCAAACGGACCCTACAGCGTTTATTGTCATCGGGCAAGGACAAACAGCATACGGTCAGGGTTTTATACGCACCCAGCCGAAAGGCATCGTAGAAGCAGGAGACTAATCTATGAAACCGATGTCATTTGATTTCAAATCGCGGCGTTCGATGGTCACGGCGCGTCGCGGGATGGTCGCAGCAAACAATATGCTGGCGGCGCAAGCTGGACTCAGCATCTTGCGTGCTGGAGGCAACGCGGCAGACGCGGCGGTGGCAACGGCGGCGGTACTGAATGTCACCGACCCGGCATCGACGGGCATCGGCGGCGATATGTTCGCGCTGTACTATGATGGCAAAACGGGCGAAGTTACGGCGCTCAACGGCAGTGGGCGCGCGCCTGCTGCGCTGACTGTAGGAGCATTTGCGGGACATACCCACGTTCCCATCCGCAGCCCGTTAGCCGTGACTGTGCCGGGCGCGGTGCGGGGCTGGTACGATTTGCTACAAAAACATGGGCGCATGACGCTCAAAGACGTGCTGCAAGATGCGATTTTCCACGCGCGCGAAGGATACCCCGTTGCGCCTGTGTTCGGGGCATCGTGGAAGGTCAGCGAACCCTTTTTGCGCGACAGCCCCAATACGGAAGATTATCTGCCCAACGGACAAGCGCCTCAAGTTGGACAGATCATTAAACTGACCGGCTTGGCGAACACGCTGCAAGCGATTGCCGATGGCGGACCCGATGCGTTTTACACAGGCGCGGTTGCGAACGCGATTGTCGATACGCTGCAATCGCTCGGCGGCGTGATGACGCGCGACGATCTGAAAAACCACGTTTCGACTTGGGATGAGCCGATTTCGACGACCTATCGCGGCGTCGAAGTGTACGAATGCCCGCCGAATGGACAGGGACTTGCGGCATTGATCGCGCTGAATATTGCCGAAGCGCTGGGCTTGAGCGAACTGCCTGCCGATTCACCACAGCGCTTGCATCGCATGGTCGAGGCGATGCGTTTGGCGTTTGCTGATGCCCGCCAGTACATCGCTGACCCGCGCAAGGTGGACGTGCCAATCGAGGGACTGCTCGACAAAGAATATGCAGGAACACGCCGCGCACTGATTTCTGACGAGAGAGCGATGCAACCGCCGTCGTTCGGGATGCCGCTGCGCAGTTCGGATACGGTGTATTTGTGTACCGCCGATGGCGAAGGCAATGCGTGCTCGTTTATCAACAGCTTGTACATGGGTTTTGGCACGGGCATTGTGGCGAAGGGTACAGGCGTGTTCTTGCAGAATCGCGGCGCGTGCTTCAATCTGGAAGAGGGACATCTCAATCAGGTCGCGCCGAACAAGCGCCCGTATCAGACGATTATTCCCGGACTAGCGACGAAAGACGGCGCATTGTGGGCACCCTTCGGCGTGATGGGCGGCTTTATGCAGCCGCAGGGACATTTCCAGGTGTTGAGCGCAATGATTGACGACGATTTGAACCCGCAGGAAGCGTTAGATCGTCCGCGCTGGTGTTTGGAAGAAGGCACAAGTGACAGTGTGTTGGCGCTGGAAGATGGCATTCCGCTGGCGACGATGGCGCGGTTGGCGGAATTGGGGCATCAGGTGCGTCCTGTGAGTGGAAGAGCGCGCGGCATATTTGGTGACGGGCACATCATCCGACGCGACCCAGAAACGGGCGTGCTGTTTGGTGGCAGCGACCCGCGCAAAGATGGCGGCGTGGCGGCGTATTAACGACGACCAACAATGCACCTCTATTGGCTGTTTTCTATTTTGCCTAATGTTTGTTTGACATCATCATTCGTCAAAAATAGGTAAACCATAACGCCGGAGATTGCTGCAAATACCAGAGATAGGAAGCTGAAGTTGTTCGCCTGCCAGCTTAGGACAGATAATACGACATTTGCGCTGTGAGTACCTATCGTGAGCATCCATACCCAGGATTTGAACTGAAACAAGCCAACAGCATCGACCAACAATAAGACAGCAAGAATCGTAAAAAGGATGCCCAGGATCGGCAACCACCCGCCGAGTGCAGTTATTGTTGTGAGCGCTTGCTGCTGTTCAGCCGTCAGTTCACTACTATCGACTACTGATAAAGTAGTGCTGACAATGCCTAAACCAATAAAACTCAGCGCGAAACAAGCGTTGAGCAGCGCACAAATTAAGGAATAAATGGCAGTGCTGGAGACAATAGAGGTACGTGGAGCGCCAGACATTACATCTCCTTTTAGTCATGTGCCGTTTGATTGTGGACACAATCGCGCAGTTTCGCAAATCGCTTGACATTGCGATTTAAGGTGTGATACGGTGAAAAGGTGAACGCGCACAGTTTGTCATTGTGTGCGTTTTTAATTGCCAGGAAACCATCTCTACCCATCGGGCGGAGGTGGTTTTTCTATTTTCAGGAGAAGAAGCGATGAACGACCAGGAATTTCTGTACGCCTTTGAACACGGACATGTGCATCCCTTTCCGCACCGCGACCATATCCGTATGGCGTGGTTGTACCTTCGGGCGCGCGATGAGAACATAGCGCTGCACAAAATCCGTCATGGCATTCAACATCTCGCGGCAGCGTTGGGCACATCCACCAAGTATCACGAAACGATTACCCTGTTTTGGGCGAAGGCGGTGCAAGTCGCAATGACACCTGATGTGAGTGATTTCGCGCAGTTCGAGGCGCAGCGTCCTGAACTGTTCGACAGCCGCTACATCAATCAGTTTTACAGCAAGGAACTGTTGTGGTCGGAGAAGGCGCGGCGTGAATGGGTTGAGCCGGATTTGCAGCCGCTATCTGTGATGGAGTGAATGAGTGTGGATAGGGGCGGGGCAGTGCCTCGCCTCCGTCGGGTGTATAATAATTCTGGATTGACAGGTAGGAGATCAAACGATGGCAACCATGCGCGAAGAACTACATGCCTTGATTGACAAACTTCCAGAAGAACGAATTACTCACTTGTTGCATGAGTTAACAGACGAAATCGAACAACCACAAATGACTTTAGAGGCATGGTTAGCAGGCGCGCGGCAAATTCGGGCTGAATTAGAAATACGACACGGAGATTTCCCCAGCGTTGTGGATATTCTCAACGAGATTCGGGAGGAGCGTTTGGATGACTTCATGGGTAGTGAGTGACTCTGGAATCTTTATTGCCACTGTAATCAAAGAGCCGTTAAGTTCCAAAGCAGATGCCTTATTAGAACACTGGAAACAACAGGATGTACAAGTTCATGCTCCGCGCCTATTTCAATATGAAGTTATTGCGGTTTTACGTAAGCATGTACATAGAACCACACTTACACCTCAAGAGGGTGTGAGAAGCCGTGATTGGCTTCTCGCTCAGCCTATAACGTTATGGATCAATAAAGACTTACTTCGTCGTGCCTACAACCTGGCTACCCAACTTAATCTTCCAACAGCTTATGATGCCCAATATCTTGCACTCGCAGAATATCTCAAAGGCGATTTTTGGACGATGGACGAAAGGCTGTTTAATATTGTTCATCAGCAACTATCATGGGTGAAGTGGCTTGGCAACTTTACACCACCAGCAGGCAGCCCATGAGTAGCATTTCCCCAAAGCGCCGCATCGTCCTGTGCATGGGCGAGTTCTGTAACATGGATCGGCGTGCGGCAAAGCTGCTCCCCAGGCTGGAAGCGATGCTCGATGAACTGAACCAGCAAAATGAAGGCAACCCCGAAAAGCCATTCCTCAAGCTGGAAACCGCGCGCTGCCTCAGCATGTGCGGCGCGGGTCCCAACTGTGTGATTTACCCCGAAGACATCGTGACGAACGGGCTGAACGAAGCGAAACTGGTACGTATGGTAGATGAGCATCTGCGCAAGTAGTAGACAGTTTGCAGTTGACCGTTTACATTTATTGCTTGCTGCTATCATGGAGGAACAACCAATGTCGATTCAAAATACCCAACTGCGTATCTCGGACGCCGAATACCGCGCGCGCTGTGTGGCGCTGCAAAGTCACTTGCACGAAAACCAACTCTCAGGCGTGGTGTTGTTTGATGCCGATTACATCAAATACTACACGGGCTTTCATTTCATTCCGACGGAGCGCCCGATGGCGTTTGCCTTCAGTGCCAACGGCGAACGCGCGCTGTTTGTGCCGCGCCTCGAAGCGGAACACGCCAAAGCCAACGCGCTGATTGATCGCGTCGATCACTACCCCGAATATCCCGGCGACCCACACCCCATCGTGACGCTGGCAAAGATGCTGAAAGATATGGGGATTGCTGGTACTGTCGGCGCAGACAGCGATGGCTACCCCTGGGTATTCGGCTATCGCGGCGCGCCGTTGAGTGAGGCGGCAGGCGTGACCGTGCGCAACGTGCGCGCGTTCATCGAAGATCAGATGATGATTAAATCGCCTGCTGAACTCAATTTGCTGCGCGAGAGTGTGCGCTGGGCGAATCTGGCGCATGTGCTGTTGCAGCGTTATACCGTCGTCGGCGCAAGCGAAACCCATGTGAGCGAACGCGCTTCGCTGGAAGCCACGCACGCGATGCTGGACGCGCTGGGTCCGATTTATCGCAATCAAAGCCCATATTATGACAGCGTGGTCGCGGGCTATCGCGGGCAAATCGGGCGCAACGCTGCGATTCCGCACGCGCTGGCGGCAAACATCACGTTTCAGCCGGGCGACGTGCTGGTGACAGGGGCGTCCGCGCCCGTGTGGGGCTATCACTGTGAACTGGAACGTTCGATGATTATGGGGGCGGCGACGGACGAGCAGAAATTCTTCTTCGATCACATGGTTGGGCTGCAAGATGCGGCGTTCGCGGCGATGGGTCCCGGTGTGCCGTGCTCGGAAGTCGATAAGGCGGTGCGCGGCTATTTTAACAAACACGACTTGATGCCCTACTGGAAACATCACACGGGACATGCGATTGGCTTGCGTTATCACGAAGCGCCATTTTTAGACACGGGCGACAACACCGTTATGCAGCCGGGGATGGTGTTTACCGTTGAGCCGGGATTGTACAAATCTGGCGTTGGCGGCTTCCGTCATTCCGATACCGTGCTCATCACCGACGATGGTATTGAGATGATGACCTACTACCCGCGTGATTTGGAGAGTCTAACGCTGCCTGTATAACGATGGATGCAGCGGGAACAATTGCGGCATGGCTATCGTCCTTAATACAGAGTGATTGAGGAGCGATCTACATGTTACGCCACAAAATCCCGCTGTTCATCGTCGCCAGCCTGCTATCATTTGCTGCGTTTACAGGGATAGCGCTGTTCATTCAGGCAACAGGGCTTATCCGTGTCCCGTCACGCAACGGCAGCGCAGAACAGGCATGGCAAGCGCTTGGTATTGATGACTATCGCATTGAGATTCAACGATTTGCTGCTCCTCTACTATTCATCCCTAATACATCAACAACCTTAAGTTGGAGGGTTATCTACTTCCAACAAGGGGCTTAAGCCCCTTGTTCACCCGTCAAATTAACCTTGTCGGTGTACTAGTGTTGTAACTACAGTTCGTGATGGAGAAATTGCAGAGCAATCCTTAAGTTGCGAGGGAATCTGCGATGCAGTTGATGCTAGCGATGCCTTGAACTATACAGTGTCCAGCTTGTTTACTAAGGTAAGTCGCTTACCTCAATACGCCGAGATGTACTCCGCTATGGAAACAAGTCAAGTAGAAGTTGATTTTGATACTGAGTATCATTTTCCAACTAGAATTCGCTTCAATGCCCTCTATGTTGAAGATGAACAATTTTTCATGGATGTGATATCCTTTGAGCCGCTGCCCTAATCTACACCGCAATGCCCGCCGCGCGTGCCCGTGCTAACACCTTTTCCGCCGCGCGTACCATCGGCATATCGACCATGCGCCCGTCGAGCGCGAACACGCCTGTTCCGCCACGTTGACGTTGTTCATGCGCTTCGACTAAGCGTTTTGCCTGCGCGATTTGTTCCGATGTCGGGGTGAATACGCGCTGTATCACGTCAACCTGTTTCGGATGAATCGCCAGCTTGCCATCGTAGCCCATGTACAGCGCTTGCTCGGTTTCGGCAATCAGATGGTCGTTATCGGCTTCTGCCAGTGAGACGAACGGCGTGTCGAGGGCTTGCATTCCGAAGGCTTTGGCGTGCATCACCACTTTGCTGCGGGCGTAAAACACTTCCCAGCCGTCGGGCGTGCGAATTGCGCCGATGCTGCTGGCAAGGTCTTCCGCGCCAAAAATCAGCGCCGTCAAACGTGGGTCACTCGACGCAATCTCGCGCAGGTTGACAACGCCCATTGCTGTTTCGATGATCGCCAGCAGCGCGATTGAACCTTCTTCCCAATCATGTTTGTGTTCGGCGGTTAACAACCATGACGAGATTTCCTGCACCTGCCGCCCATGTTCCACCTTGGGCACGACATAACCGTCAGGATGCGCGTGAACAGTGGCGTTGATGTCATCTTCGTAGAACTCGCTGCTGGCGGGGTTGATGCGTATCAGCTTTTCGGAACGCCCGAAACTGACTTCACGCAGCGCAGCGAAAATCGTGGCACGGGCGGCAGGCTTGTTATTGAACGCTACGCCGTCTTCCAAATCCATGATGATCGAATCGACGCCCAACGCCGCGCCTTTTTCGATTTTGCGGCGATCATCGCCGGGCATGAACAGTAAAGCACGTCGTATACGCATCACTGCCTCCGTTAGCTGATGCCTAACAGTTCCACCTCGAAAATCAGTGTGGCAAACTTTGGAATCACAGGCGGGTGTCCTGCTGCGCCATAAGCAAGTTCATAGGGGATGTAAAATTCGTACTTCGAGCCGACAGACATCAACTGTACCCCTTCTGTCCAGCCTTTAATCACCTGATTCAGCCAGAAGGAAATCGACTTGTTGCGCTTATAGGAGCTGTCGAATTCTGTGCCGTCAATCAGCGTGCCGCGATAATGGACTTCGACATTATCCGTCGCTTTAGGTTTCGGTCCGTCGCCCTGACTTATGACTTTATACTGCAAGCCGCTGGGGGTGGTCACCACGCCCTCTTTTTTCGCATTTTCTGCTAAAAAACGCTGTCCCGCTTCCACAATAGCCATCCTTTCATGATGTATTACACACATTGTATCACAACGAGAACCTTACAAATCGAATTAAAGTGTCAAAAGGAACGCAAATGAAGCTGCTTTTATGCTATGGTGAGAAGACGAAGGATTTTCGAGAAAGGATAGAAATACATGGCAGCAAACGGCAGCCGGGCATTTTTGCAGCAAGCGTACTCGTTGTTGCCGTCATCAGGATTTTCTCTACGCTCAAATGGCAGCAAGCGTACTCGTTGTTGCCGCCGAGGGCATCATTGCAGCAAGCGTGCTCACTGTTGCCGCCGTTTACTGCTGACGGATGCTTCTTGCGCCTTCGTTTCTCGGTTTCAGACGTATGGGACTCTCATTTTTGGCGAACTTTCCATGTGAGCCTTCATAGGTTTCGCGGATCACTTGCATATCGGCTTCGATGTTCCCGGTGGGGATGAAGATTTTCGCCACTCCAGCGCGCTTGTTTTGATAGTCCAGCGTGGCGATGGCAATCGGCGCTTGAGCACGAACCGCGATGTAGTAAAACCCTGACTTCCAATACTCGGCGCGTTTGCGTGTCCCTTCGGGCGTGATGACCAGGATAAATTTTTCCCGTTTTTTGAACTCCGCAACAGCTTGATCGACTACATTCAAATCCTTATCGCGCTGGATGAAAATGGCTCCCAACCAGCGCGCAATCGTACCGATCACGGGATAATTCCATTGAGCTTTGACCATCCACTTTGGTCTCCGGCAGTAATAGCACGCCAGCCATAAAAACAACACGACATCCCAATTGGTCGTGTGTGGTGCACCTATCGCCACGCATTTTGGTACATCGTAAAGATCACCGAAGGCGCGCCAACCCAATAAACGCGCGGTAATCAAAATCGGCGACCACAAAATCCATAATAACCATCTTTTTAACGGTACTAGTTTTTGCATACTGCAACCTGCTTAAGTCATTAAATCAATTATAATAACCCGCATCTGGTGTCATCGTTTTACTTTTACTGGAAAATGTATGCCTCACATCGGCATGATGCAGGAAAAGTCACTGCACGCGGCGCTCAAAGCATGGTACGCGCAGCCGGGTGATTTGGTGGAAACGCTGGTGGATGGCTACGTTATCGACATTGTGCAGGCATCACATACGCTCGTCGAAATCCAAACGCGCAGCTTTTCGTCCATGAAGCGCAAACTGCTCTCTCTGGTCGATCAACATCCAATACGCTTAGTGCATCCCGTGGCACAGGAACGCTTCGTCGTGCGTGTCGATAGTGATGGTGTGCTTGTGAGCAAGCGTAAGTCACCCAAACGCGATACGGTATTCAACGTGTTTCGTGAATTCGTCAGTTTCCCGTCGCTGATGGCACACCCTAATTTTTCGCTGGAAGTGCTGTTGATTCGTGAGGAAGAAATCTGGCGTGATGACGGACGGGGCAGTTGGCGGCGCAAAGGCTGGAGCATCTATGATCGGCGACTGCTGGAAATTGTTGATCGTGTCGTGCTCATGACTCCTGCCGACTGTGCCGCGCTCATTCCTACGCATCTACCTCAGGCGTTCGATTGTAAGGAACTGGCGAACGCGCTGAAGATTCAGCTTCCACTGGCGCAGAAAACGGCTTACTGCTTGCGCGAAATGGGTGCTTTACGAATCATCGGTAAGCGTGGGCGGGCGACGTTATACGAGCGCGACTTGTTGTAAGACAGAGATTAGTCTGTATACTTCACAGGCTCTAAAATCACTATTTTGTGGCTGCCTTTGTCCTTCGCAGATTCGAACGCCGGAGACTGTTTTACTATTTTCGTCCACCATCGTTGTTCCTCTGCCCCTTCAGCATCACGCGCAATCACCTGGTGGTGCTGCCTCTGCACTTGAATAGTGGCTTGCGAGTTGCTCTTCAAGTTGCGATGCCACGCAGGCTGATCCGTAGCAATCACGGCATAGTTTTCACCATCATAGGCGTACACAAGTGGGACAGTACGCTCCTGATTGGTTTTGCGTCCCGTAGTGGTCAGCAGCAATACAGGCGATCCTACGATATTTCCCAAGATTTTGCCGCCACTCAATCGGTAGAGAAAAATGTGCATACGATTGAGAGTGCGGAACAGCGCTTTGCTTGCCATGATTTCTCATTCCTGATCAAAAATTAGCTCTAGGGTCTTTCCAACGGCAGGCGGTGCTGCCACCACGCGACTGTGCCCCCTTCGAGGTTGTACACGTCTTCAAATCCGGCGTGACGAATGTACTGTGAACCATAGATGCTGCGCACCCCATGCGCGCATACCACAATAATCGGCAAATGGTTCGGGATTTCGCTCAGGCGCTCTGGCAGCTCATCAAGTGGAATATTCAATGCGCTGGGAATACGTCCCTGTACAAATTCTGCTACTGTACGCACATCGAGCAGTGTATGTGGTACGGTTTCAAAAAACTGCGTCTGATACTGAGCAACCGTGATGTTTTTGAAGTCGTTTGGGTCGTTCAAATCACTTTCCTCGTGTTCATCAACGCCGCATTATCCTCTCATTTACAGCGCACGTAAACTACTTTTTTCGCGTTGGCAACCAAACTTGGGGTTGCTCTACGTGCTGATTTACAGCCCCTATGCATCACGCATCACGCGCACAAGAACTGGTTCGTTAATCCCTTTTAACTCCAGACTGCGCGACTCCAGAGTGCTGCCATCGATGCCTGCTGCCTTGAGCGCTTGTTCGCTGACAATGATCTCCCCTGCCGCCGCCTTCGATGCCAGACGCGCAGCGGTGTTCACCTCGTCGCCAATGGCTGAGATATTCGTTAGTCCGTCCGCCGCGCCCATGACCCCAAAAAAGGCTGTCCCCGAATGAACACCGATGCCGACTGGAATCTCCTGCTGCGCCATGACTCGCAACAGCTTCTGCGCGACTTTCACCGTCCGTTGGACGTAATCAGGTCCTGCAAATCCTGCCCCCCAAAAAGCCGCCACTTCATCCCCAGCCAGCTTTTCCACCAGCCCATCCTCTTCAATGATTACTTTCGTTGACCGGGTATAAAATCGATTGATCAGTTGGCTGAATTCGGTGGGACTCATTTTCTCTGAGAGCGCTGTAGAACCACGCACATCGGCGAAAAGCATGGACATTTCGACCTCCGAGCCTCCGGGAAATCTGCGTGAAGCCTCATCACACATGTTACAGAAACGTGGATTCAAGGCAGAACGTTGTTTGCCGTATAGTGCCCGAACAATAGTCCCACCAATGCCTTCAAATGGGGCATTACAGAATTTGCAGCGTGGGTCATGGGGCAGCATCTGGAAGATATGACGCAAGCGTTTATCTACCTTAAATGCGCTGGTTGAAAACCATTCCCACCATACGATGTCAGGATCTATCAATTTACCCTGGAACTCAATTTTTCCCATTTGGTTTTTTCCTTTAGACTGCGAAATCTGGTCTTTGGGAATTATCCGTATATGAGGGCATAAGCTCAATTCAATAACTTGACATCAAAACAGAGTTTTTAGATCAATACCTTCGCCAATTAAGCGGCGAAACGGTCAAGACGGCGAACGCGAATGCCGCTGAAGGCGGTAAGGCGCTGCC
>CALMZT010000212.1 GCA_937870805.1 uncultured Chloroflexota bacterium | reverse complement strand
ACAAGCTCAAAATTTGAATTATGGTGGGCGCGCACGATGCTGTGCACCCCACTACCCCAAGGCACTTGATGTCTTAGCTTTGTTTGATGTATACCTTGGCTTCACTCTCTGCCAGCGTATCTGCCAGCACACCGCCGCTGACCTGTAGATCGTAGCCGAAGATCACCTCGCGCCATACGCCATCTTCGAGTCCGACATTCTTCAGTTCAAACTTCCCCGCATACTGAGGCTTGAGATTTGCAACCACAGCAACCATATTTCCTTGATCGTTCCAGCGCTTATAGGCAATCAGCCCTCGTTGTCTGTCATTCATAATCGGCTCAAAACAGTCACTGTAAAGCGCTGGATTACCCTTACGCAGTTGAATCAGGTGTCTATAGTGGTGAAACAAGCCTTGATTGCGCTCCTGATCGAGCAAGCCCCAGGTCAACGGACGCGGGTCTAACGCCTTATCCGTCGCCTGACCGAATTCCTCGCCCATCCACAGCATCGGTATACCGGGCGCGGTCAGCAGCAGTGTCACCCCTAACTTCATACGGCGGAAGGCGGCATCATCAAAGGTGTTCGCGGCTGCCCCCAGCAAAAACATCGTTCGCACTTCATCATGATTAGTCAGATAGTGAACCGTATTGTACGGACTGGCAAAGCCATCCTTGCGACCATCCATGAGCCGCAGCACTTCATCAGTGTTGAAAGGTTCGCGCCCGCCGTAATGTATTCCCAATGTAGTCGCGCTAAGCTGTCGGTAGAAGTTATCGTGCCACGCCGCATCCACTGGACCTTCAGGTCCGGCAATCGTGCCGTCCTGTGGAATATGCTCCGCGATGGTGTAAAACGGTTTGAAGCCTTCTTCCTTGTGCGCTTCGTCACTGAACCAATTCAGCAGATCGAAGTATTTGATCGCCCGCGTAGCATCAAAACGAATGCCATCCATGTGAAATTCGCGTATCCACATTTTCATTGCGCCCATGACATGATCGCGCGCGGGAAAAGTGTTTAGGTTCGCGTCGAAATGCTCGTAATTGAACTTGGGACCAAATTGCAGCTCAGGCGCATCCGGGTTTTGCTCATAGAACCAATAGCTGTAGTCAATCTTCGTCAGCGGTGCTTCGGTTTCCATATGGTTGTATACGGCGTCATGGATGACACGGATACCGCGTGCGTGACACTCATCCACTAAGCGTGCCAGGTCTTCCGGCGACCCATAGCTGTTTTCCACCGCATAAATGCTGCGCTGCGCATAGCCCCAACTATGATGACCGGGAAACTCGTTGACAGGCATCAGCTCAATCGCATTGATGCCCAAATCCGCCAGATAATCCAGCTTCTCGATAATCCTCGTGAATGTGCCTGGCTGGTTATTCGAATCGCCAGCGCCTCCACGAAAGTCCGCGACATGCATTTCATAGATCACAAGCTGCTCGTTGCTCGGCAGGGGCACGTCGTCGTGCTGCCATTGGTAATCTGTGATGATGCGCTTGCCACCCCGTACACGCACAATCGAGTTCTCGCGGCTGTCCAATGTATATTGGATGGCTTTGGGATCAGCAACCGTCACTTTTTGTCCCGCAGCGAAATAGCTTTTGGAAATGACCTCAAACTTATACTCATAATCGCCATCTGCCAGCGGAACTTGCACCCGCCATACACCATCATCACCGCGTTTCATGGCTGTCGGCTTCCACTCATTCCAGCTTCCGATGAGCGCAACGTTTTCGTTGTACGGAGCTAACAGTTCAAACTGGATTTTACTTTTTTTCGATGCCACCTTATTCTCTTTCGCTATGTTTTCTACGTCGCATACAATCTAATACATCACGCAGAGCGTGTCTAAAAAATTAATCTCATTATCATTTTGCTCTTTGCGTCCTGCTGCGCCAACAAAACATCATTTGCGCCGAACAGATGTAAAAACATGCTGTAATCGTCG
Source organism: uncultured Chloroflexota bacterium (assembly GCA_937870805.1). Taxonomy (GTDB): domain Bacteria; phylum Chloroflexota; class Anaerolineae; order Aggregatilineales; family Phototrophicaceae; genus JACAER01. Next base: position 5,256 of record CALMZT010000212.1, on the reverse strand, counting down.
GGTTTGCGGCGACACGCAGAAAAGCCTTTCAGTTGGCAAGCTGAGCAACGTAATTTCTATAGTAATGAGAGAGGGATAGCGGGGAAAGGGGGAATTTAAAAGATGGATTACGGCGACCAAACAGGGTTAAAATCGTTGTCGTTACTGCTCGTCACAAAATCAAGGGAGTCCAGGAATAGCTGTAAGTCTCTGTTCAACAAATGCTATCGCTTCATCCAGTTGTCGAGTGTCTTTGCCGTCTATTCGCCATCCATCCTGTTGCCAACGCATGAAAGTGGGTATGAACCATGTGACTTCAATGAATCTCTTATCGATTATCTCTTCCTCCTCAATCTCGATAGAATCCAAAATGTTCTTGACCCTTTCAAACCCCTGCTCATTGAAGAATCCTTTTTTAAGGTCCCCGAAAAAGCTTTTAGGCTCATGTGACCACTCATTTTCCAATTGTAGAATACAGGTTTTAATGTCCGTCATTCGTTACTCCGTAAACGCAATTGTCAGCAAAACTATTTGCTGCACACATCCCCACCGCCAGCACAACGCACAGCACCAGCGCCAGCAGCACGAAAAATTGGGTCATCGCTTCAAGCCGGGGTAATCCAGCAGCATCACTTCCAGCGTCAGCCGCACGTTGACATTGTACGCCAGATTCGCCAGGGTATCGCGCGTCGCCTTCAATGCCGCCAGCGCCTGCTGCGGCGTCATGCCCTGCGCCAAACGTTTCAGGCTGTCGATGCGGTCAGCGTTGACGGGGGCGAGCGCAGTATCTTCGGTCATCAGCAGGAGGTCGCGCCAGAAAGTCTGCCACAACTCCAGCAGCGCAATCAACGCCAGCTTCTCTTTGGCAAGCTCTTCCGCTTGCGCGAAACGTCCTGCGCGGTTTTGCGTCAGCAGCGTTTCCAGCATATCAAGTGCCTGTGTGCGCTGTTCCAGCAGCGTTGGGTCTTGCAGCGCGCGCACTGCCCAACCCAGCCGTCCACCTGACAAGCGCGCTAACAGCGATGCCTGCGCCGGGTCTGCGCCGAAGTGTTCCACCAGTACATTGCCGACCACATTCAACGGCAGCAGCGTCAAGCCGATATTCTGGCAGCGGCTGATGATCGTCGGCAGAATCGCATCGGTTGACGATGCCAGCACCATCAAAATCGCCGCGCCGGGTGGTTCTTCCAGTGTCTTCAGCAGGGCATCCTGTGCGCGGGGCTGAGCGCGCTCAAAATCATTGAGGATGGCGATGCGATAGCGTCCCTCAAACGGCTTCAGTGCAATCTTGCTTGTCACCGTGCGCACTTCTTCGATCTTCAGCGCGCCCGTGTTGGCGTCAAGCTGCACGGTAATCAGGTCGGGATGGTTGCCGCTGCGAATCAGCTTGCAGGCGCGGCATTCGCCACAGGGACGCGCTGCCACATCGGGATTCTGGCATTGCAGCGCCATGGCAAAGGCTTGCGCCAGTGTGGTCTTGCCCACTGATTCGGGTCCCGTAATCAAATAAGCGTGGCGCACGCGCGCGTTCAAAATGCCGCGCCGCAAATGCTCCACTGCCCAATCATGTCCGTAAAGATTCCAGTTGTGCATCATATGTTCTATTGTAGCACGTCAACCCCATGTATGCCGCTGTTATTTTTGCATATCACACCCTCAAAAATTCGGTGACTGCTGCGCTGCGAAATTGGAACATCTGTTGTATAATTGCGCCATATTTGGGGAACAACCCAGCACACGGATTTTCCGTTTTGGCTAACCAATAACTAAAAACGAATAACCATTTTTCGAGGAGTGCTCAATTGAAAGTCTCAGTGTTGCAGGAAAATCTGGCGAAGGGCGTGAGCATCGTCAGCCGTGCGGTAGAAAATCGTCCCACGCTGCCTGTGCTGGCAAATGTGCTGCTGGAAACTGAAGACGCCCGTTTGAAACTTGCCGCGACGAACCTGGAGATGAGCATCGTCTGCTGGATTGGCGCGAAAGTCGAAGAAGAAGGCGCGATCACGCTGCCCGCCAAAACATTTGCCGATCTGGTGAATAATCTGTCGCCGGAGCGTGTTGACCTTACGTTGAATATGCAAACGCTGGCAGTACATGTGCGCTGCGGCACAACCAACTCCAACATCAAAGGCATCGACGCCAGCGAGTTCCCGCTTGTGCCACAGGGCGGCGAAGGGGAAGTGCAGATTCCCGGTAAAGTGCTCAAGGAAATGATTAACCAGACCGTCTTTGCGACGGCGAAAGAAGACAACCGCCCCATTCTGACGGGCGTTTACACGCAGTTTGACAAAGATGTGATGACCATGGCGTCGGCGGATGGCTATCGTTTAGCTGTGCGTACAACCAAGCTCGATCAGACCTTCGCGCGCCCCATCGACATGACCATCCCGGCGAAACCGCTGCAAGAAGTCGCACGTATCATCAGCGATGAAGATGACATCGTGACGATCACGCTGCCTGCTGAACGTGACATCGTGATCTTCCACCTCAAGAGCGTTGATATATCCACACAGTTGCTCGAAGGCAAGTTCCCCGATTTCGGCGCGATCATCCCGCGCTCGTATGTCACGGCAACCACCGTCTACACCGAAGACCTGCTGCGCGCCTGCAAGCGTGCTGAAATCTTCGCACGTGATAACGCCAACAGCGCCAAGCTGTACGTCAAGCCGCCGAAGGGTCCCGGCGAACCCGGCGAAGTCACCATCGCAGGCAAGAGCGCCGAACGTGGCGACAACGAAGGCATGATTGACGCCAGCGTGGAAGGTGAAGCGCTGGACATCTCGTTCAACATCAAGTACCTGATCGAGGTGCTGAACGTCATTCCAGAGGAGCGCGTGATCTTCGAGAGCAACGGCGCGCAAGCTCCCGGCGTCGTCCGCCCCGAAGGACGCAGCGATTTTATCAGTGTCATCATGCCGATGAGTGTAGGTCGATAATCAAATTCACTTTGTAGGGGCGCAGCCGTAAGCGAAGCGACTGCGCCCTTTTTGTAAGGAACCCTGTTTGAAAATTTCCACCAAAAGCCCTCTGCGCTATCCTGGCGGCAAATCTAAAGCCTTGAATCAGATTTTGCCCCATATCCCACTGAATATAGCTGAGTATCGTGAACCCTTTGTGGGTGGTGGTTCAGTATTTACGGCAATCAAGCAGCTTTTCGGCAAGCGCATCATCTATGCGATCAACGACCTGAACTACGACCTCATCTGCTTTTGGCGTTATGTTCAAAGCGACATTGATCATTTAGCCGATGCTGTCACAGCCTTTCGAGATTATTATGCGAAGGATGGGCGTGCTCTGCACAAGTTTTTGACTGATGAACAAAATATGCGCTCTGACTTTGATCGTGCTGTGCGCTTTTTCATCATGAACCGCATTACCTTTTCCGGTGTCATGGACGCGGGTGGCTATTCTGAGCAGGCTTTTGCAAAGCGTTTTACGGCGTCTTCCATTGAACGCCTAAGAGGTATTGCCCCCTTGCTATCGAGTGTGAAAATTACGCACGGTGATTATGCGCCGCTACTCTTTGCAGAGGGCGACAAAGTATTTATTTTCCTCGATCCTCCATATTGGAGCGCGACGGACTCGCGCTTATACGGCGTGCGTGGACATCTACATACCTCTTTCGACCACGAACGTTTTGCGGAGAATATGCGCAAGTGTCCTCATCGCTGGTTAATTACCTACGATGACTCGCCACGCATCCGTGAGTTATTTAACTTTGCCAATATTGTCGAATGGGAACTACAGTATGGGATGAACAACTTCGTCAATGGCAGCGCGGCAAAAGGCAAAGAACTTTTTATCAAAAACTACTAGCTGATAAATTCCCTAAGAATCTTCTCGCGCAAGTTTATCTCTTCGTCAGCATTGACCAAGTACACCGCAAATCCATTAGCATTGGCTTCTGTAAATAAATCGAGCAAACTCGTTGTGTCTTTTGGCAAGCCTATAGCGCTGAGAAATTCTAGAACTTTGGTAGGAGTTTGCTTGCTATGACAATAGCCTTTCACACGATCAGATGTCAGCCCAAGCACCGTATGATGCTTATAAGTGCGCCCTTCAATTTTGATGCTGGCAAGATTGGTAAATAAGATCAATTTTAAAAGTCCATCTTTAATGTCACTAATTGATGGCATAAATCCATCACCATGTTTCTTTTCGATTAAAAAGACATCTTCACCCAATTTGACAGCCTCATCGACAGTCAAATAATATGCCCCTTTATAGAAGTTCGTGATGTTAATGCGCCCTTTTAAGCCTTCGCCTGTTCTTTCTCTGCGTTGTCTTGTCAACGCTTCGCGGTTCTGTGCTAAGAGTGCCAACGCTCGTGATTGAGTCTGGAAGTTTGCAATATTGTTTTTTCGTCTTTGTAATCCATTTTCAGAATGAAGCCTCACTCCTGTTGCTGCGGCAATCGCTCGATGCCCCTCAATCGCTTTCTCAATGACCTCCAACAAATAATCATTAATCTCCTTCATATTCCAGTGAATAGGATCGGAATGATAGTAGGCAAGTTCTTCTAAGCGCTTTGCAATATAGACAGGATCAAACTCATGTCCAGTAATTTTGTTTCTGTCGGGGTATCGCTCGTTCTTTCGTGCTTTGACGTAGTATCCAAAAATCACATAGACCCCTAGTAAACTCATCAATGAGATAGTATCCCACTGAAGATAATCGCCGTTACCGTCTTTTCCTTCGTCTTTGTAGTAAGGAATGATGGCGACGCGCGGTTTGCGATTGATGATGTCATAAACATGTTGATACGGCCATGTGCGCGTGCGTTTTGGACCTGTCCAACGACTGATAGCATAAGTATTTGAGTGAAGTTCTAGTAAGAAGCTGGATTGTTTCAGCGCAATTCCAGAGAGGATATCCTCAAGTTGAAACTTGGGTAATTCTTTAGGAGCAAATGTTGCTTTGTAGTGTTTAACATCTTTAATTTCGGCTTCAATGATTGTCAAAATGTCCTCCTATCTCATGTGAGGCAATTATATTGTGCTTGGCTACTTTTTACAGAATCGCCAAAGGTTAAACTTCATGCGTTTCTCTGCTTGACAGCGTTAATTTTTCTCATTACTATATATAAAGATTTGAATATAAAACTTGTCATATGCTTAAATATGTGCTGCTCGGTTTTCTCAACTACACATCGCTCACAGGCTATGAGCTAGAGGGCTGGATTAACGTCTCGACGGGCAATTTCTGGCACGCCAAACTCAGCCAGATTTACGCCACGCTCAAGTCACTCGAAGAAGATGGCATGGTGACATCGCACGT
>CALMZT010000211.1 GCA_937870805.1 uncultured Chloroflexota bacterium | reverse complement strand
AGCAGCCTTTGAAGCCGTGCGCGAGCAATTAGCTGTCAAGGCGGTTGACGCTACAAAAACTGAATTCGAGAGCGCCTTCAACAATATCTTAGAAGGTGCACGCAACGAGGACTACCGTCGCAATCAGGCGCAGCGGCAGTTGTACCGCACGGTGCAGCGTTATGGTCCACAGGCTTTCATCGACGGCTTGCGCGATGGCGGCATTGACATCGACAGTGAAGCGGAACTGGACCGCGATGATCGCCGCACGATTAACGGTCTGCTCAGCGCGCAAGCAGGATACATCGCCAGTTTCATGGAGACGGTGTACGGCAACGGCATTTCCGATCTTATGGCGGAGCAGAAGGCAGCACAGTGGTACGCGCGCTCTATTCAACCGTTCTATGATGCCGGTCGTCTCAGTGCCAACCAGAATATGCTGGTCGAATTCACGGGCGATGATGGCGCCGAATCCTGCGCGACCTGTAAAGCTCTTAAAGGGCAGCGTCACCGGCTCGTCGAGTTTCATGATCGCGGCTTAACGCCGCCCTACGGCGTGAACCTGGAATGCGCGGATGGTGGACACTGCAAGCACCAGCTCGTCCAGGTTGCGGGTAGGGCGCGCGGGACCTGGATTTAGTTCCCTACAACTTGTCACCTACTGAAGACGCCCGCAGGCGTCTTTTATTTGAGGACCTGCAATGCCTCCTGAAGCGCTGCTGGAGAAACAGGAATACTGCGCGCTGCTGCCCATCACCGACGACGGCAGTATTGCGGGCTGCAAGAAGCTGCTGGAAAGCGCCGGACTTGAAGTCAGCGAATGGCAAGAGCCAGGCACATACCACTGTACTGTGGTCTATGCAGAGGGTGCGCCTGAGAGCGACGCGGGTCTACTGCCTGATGTTCAACTGCCCCTCGTGCTTGAAGCTGAGGCAATCGATCAGTTTGAAGTGCCTGGCGATTATGTCGGGACACCCGGCGGTTATGCCATCCATCTGCGATTGAAACTCACGCCGGATCTGGCAGCGCTGCAAAAGGCTGTTTATGAAGCCTTCAGCACACAAGGGCTTGAACTCAGCCCCCACAGTGTTCCAGAGAGCTATCACCCGCACATCACGCTTTGCTACAGCGCAACGCCACTCGCAGAGCCGATTGTCATTGAGCCGTTCAAGCTGACGGCGCACAACGTTACCGTGTCCGGGGCTGACTACGAAAACATTGCTATGAAAACTAACACCCAACCAGACGCCACCAAAGTCGGTGCGATGCTCAACAAGCAGAACGCCAATGATATCGCCAGCGCTGTGTCCACCATCAACAGCGAACTGGACAAGCTCATGCAAGTCTTGCAGCGCGCCGGCGTGGACATGAGCGCGATGGCAGGCAAGGGCATCGACGACGCAGCGCTTGATGGGCTGGTGCCCGGCGGCAAGCTCATCGCCAGCGGCAACGCTGTGAAGATGATCGGCGAGGGGCGTGTTGGTGGTTACCTGGTGCTGTGGGGCAGCCCGGCGCAAAAAGATTTGCAAGGCGAATACTTCACGCCGGAGACCGATCTGGGACTGAACTGGTACAAAGGCGCACGTCCCGCGCTTTACCATCATGGACTGGACGGCGATCTGGAAGCCACGGTCATCGGCGAGATTGATACGCTGAAGACGGATGACACCGGACTGTGGGCAGAAGCGCAGATGGATCTGCGCCAGCGCTACGTGCGCGCCATTCAGAAGCTGGTGGACAAAGGTGTCATCGGCTGGTCCAGCGGCAGCCTGCCGCATCTGGTCAAAATCGCGACGGATGGCTGCATCAAGAGGTGGCCCATCGTCGAAGGTTCGCTCACGCCGACACCGGCGGAGCCTCGTATTGTTGTTTCTACGTTGAAAGCTGAACACGCCCTCGCGCTTGAAGAGTCTGAACAGGCTAAAGAAGCGCCGCGCGCTGCCACTGCTGAAGACGTTGCACAAATCCTCTCAAGATTGAAAGTTAAAGGACACATCAACATGGACCCGAAACAGATTGTTGCGTCCGCTTTGGACGCACTACTCGCGGCGTTTGGTGAGGGCGCGCCGCAGCTCGACGACACGCAGAAGCAGCAGATCGTGGCGCAGGTCGTTTCGCAATTGGGCGAGATGGCAAGCACGATGCCTGCCACCCCTGAAGAAGCCAAGGCATTTGGCGATCAGGTTGCCCAGACGACGATCAAGGCGTTTGCCGCGTTCACCCATCCGCGCACGGCGCAGAACGCCGCAGTGGATGCGATCAAGGCGGCGATGGCCAATGCGCAGCCGCAAAGCCAGTTCAATGGCGGCGTGAACGGTGACAACCACCAGATCAGCGTCGGCGAAGAACGCAAGTACGAAGATCTGTCGCTGGACGACATGGTCTTTGGACACGAAGTCGTCAAGAGCTGGGCATACGGCAGCCGCCCCAGCGAAGGTTATCTCAAGACGATGGCGGGGCGCGTGGAGCGCGAACTGGGCAAGCAGGACAGCCGCTTCAATCACCCCTCCATCAAGAGCCTCATCAAGGGCATCAAAGCCAACGAGATTGCGACCTCGACGGCTTCTGGCGGCGGCGATGAATGGGTAGGCGCAGCCTACAGCAATCGCCTCTGGGAAAAAGTGCGCAACGTGCGCATCTACCAGGAACTCATCAAGAAGGGGATGCGCGAAGAAGTCGTTCCCCAAGGCTTTGAGAGCATCCAGATCCCCACGGAAGGCGCAGACCCCACGGTGTACACGATTGCGCAGAGCGCCAGCCTTGGCTCGGACAATCGCCCGCCTGTCGTGGTGGGCACATCGCGCATCGGCACAGGTTCCGCGACGCTGACGCCTGGCTGGCTGGGCATGGCAGTGGCATACACGACGGTGCTGGAAGAAGACAGCCTCATCAAGGTGCTGCCGCAGTACCGCAAGCAGATGGACGAAAAGGCAGAAGAGACCATCGAGCAGCTGATGATAAATGGTGATACCGCCACTGGCGCAAACACCAACATCAATCTGATTGATGGTACCCCTGGCACGGGTCTGGCGACGCCGTACTACATCGCCAGCAATGGTATGCTGAAATACCCACTGGTCACCAACACCGCTTTCTCTCGTGACGGCGGTGCGCTGGACGAGAATGACTACCGTGCGACGCTGAAGCTGTTTGCGACGGAATTCCGCACGCGCTTCAAGAACCTGGCGTTCATCATCGACGGCGATACACACAGCGCCTCGCTGGACATTGCCGCACTCAAGACGGATGATGTGAAGCGCACCAATGCAACCCTCGCGTCCGGCGTCCTCATCAACATGTGGGGCGTGGATATATTCGTCAGCGGCTTCATGCCGACGGCAAACAGCTCAGGCAAGGTTCCTGCTGCTGGTGCAGCGCTGGGACGTATCCTGGCGGTCTATGCGCCGTACTGGGCATTTGGCTACAAGCGCAAGGTCACCATCGAAACGGCACGTCTGCCGCTGGAGCAGGCGACGGTGCTGGTCGCGACGCTGCGTCTGGGCTTCCTGGCGCGCGGTGCAGGCGCTTCGGCTGTGACCTACAACCTGACCGTCTAGGCGCGGTAATCCACCCGCTTATTAGGAGACCCAACCATGCCTGGATTACTGAACCTCAAACAAGGTCAGGAACGTCGCCCGCCGAAACAGGTGATGAGCGCTGATGGCGCCATCACCATCAAGGACGGCATTGTTCCGGTGACCAAAGCAGGTGTCTGTGCGATGACACTTGCCGCTCCCGTTGCTGTCGATGATGACGGCAAGACACTCATCATCGACAGCCTCACTGCCCAAGCACACACCTTAACGATTGCAGGTGGCTTGCGTGGTGCCGGAGCGGGCGCTGATGTGGGCACGTTCGGCGGCGCGATTGGCGACGGCATTGTGCTGTACGCCTATAACGGCGCATGGTACCCGGTGCCTGGCACTAACACCAACGTCACGTTCGCCTAGTACGGCTATTTGAGAGGGGGCAAGGTACGCTTTGCCCCTTAAAGGAACACGTCAATGTCAATGCACTTACGAGACATGAAGCTGACCGGGACAACGGACGGCTCTGGCGATTTGACTGTCAATGGCGAGGCAGCGATTTTCGGCTTGCTCTACGCCATTGAGTGGGTGAAAGGCACCTTCGACAACGGCGTGGATGCCACCTTTACCGTCCAGAGCACACCCTCTGGTGTCGCCTATACCATCCTCACGCTCACCGACGCCAACGCCAACGCCATCTACTATCCGCGCAAGGGTGTTCACAGTGATGTGGGCGCAGCGCTCACCTATGACGGCACACGGGCGATCAACGATTTGCCGCTCCTCATCGGTAAGCCGCGCATGGTGGTTGCTCAAGGCGGCAATGCCAAGACGGGCAGCGCCATCCTGTACTACTTAGCCAATCAGAGGTAATGATGAGAATCATCCGACTCCTGCACGACTACGGCGGCGAACGCACCAATGAGCGCCGCATCCAACCCGGCGACTACGATGAGCACGACGAGCGCTTGTTTGGTCTGGCGGATTACCTGATCGAAAACGGACACGCCGTTGAGATGGGTGTGCGTGATGTGGTCGCCAGCACAACGGAAGCCATCACTGAGTCAGAAGCCGACGATGGGACTGCCGCACCCAGCGACCCCGTTGAACCCGTTGAGCCTGAAGACGAAAAACCTAAGCGCAAGCGGTAACTCATCATGGGCGCAAAACTCGTCGCGATCACGCCCAAAGGGAAGGTGGTCAACAACACCGCGTTCCTGAAGGAATATGCCAGCGCGATGACCGACACGGGCAAGGGCATGAAAGCCGACTTCGAGAGCACCACGCGCACCTGGAAGCGTAAGCCCAAGTTCACGATTTCCAAGCCCAAGCGCTCCGGTGGCGCGTATGAAATCTTCGTTGGCACAGACAACCTGATTTACCTGTTTGTCGATGAAGGTACCAAACGTCATCTGATCCGCCCGAAAAAACGCGGCGGCGTTCTGCGCTTCAAGACGGGTTATGTCGCACGCACCATCCCACGTGTCCTGCACAGCGGGGGCGGCGGCTCCGGCAGCAGCTGGGCAAGCGCGAAAGTGGTGCGCCATCCGGGGACCAAACCGCGACGCTTCAGCTTCATCATCCAACTGAAGTGGCAAGACAGCTTTGAGAGACGCATGAGAGCAGCGACCGAGAAGGCAGCAAAGGTAAACTGATGGATTTCCCTGTTGTGACCATTATGGTCATTACCTATAAGCGTCTGAACGAAATCCAGCAAACACTGGATGCACTGCGCAAGCACATCAGCTATCCCGCTGACAAGCTGCGCTGGCTGATCGCCGATGACAGCAGCGGTGCGGACTACATCGAGTCCATCAAAGCGCTCAAGCGCTTCAAAGCGCTCAATCTCGAATTTGCCGTGACCCCTGCCAACGGCGGCTGGGGGCGCAACGTCAATCATGCGCTGTCTCAAATAGAGACTGAATATGTCTTTCAGATCGAAGATGATTACCTGCTGCGCAAGCCGCTCGATTTGCGCGCGGGCATCGCTCTGATGGAGACCAAACCCGAAATCGGGATGCTGCGCTACAGAGGCATCGCGGGTACGCACATGGTTACGCATCTGATGGAAGCCGACATCAGCGCTTATCTGCCTGACCATCAGGACGGCGTGCATATGGTGCCTGGCAAACTGCAATACTGTCTGCTGGACAGCGGCTCGCCCACCGCCTACATCTATTCAAACGGCGCGCATCTCAAGCGGCGCAGCTTTCACCAGTTTTATGGCGTCTATCCTGAAGGGCAGAAACTCGGCGCGACGGAAGAAACCTTCTGCTACACCGTCAAAAGCGCCATGAAGCTGCCGAATGCGCCCGCTATTGCCATTTTGCCGGACTGGTTCTACATGTGGTTTGAGCACATCGGTCAGAGTTACCAGCTGACGGAGGAGGACCGCGGCGAACGCCATATGATGGGCGCAGCGCCCTACTCCAAGATTACGGGCGTGCCCGGCTGGGAGACGGAGCATGAGCAGAATCTGCTGCTGACCCTGGCGCGCAAGGTGCCGCCCGGCGGTGTGATCGTTGAAATCGGCAGCGAGTGGGGCATGAGCGCATCACTGCTGTGTTATGGCTCTCAACAGCGCAACATCGCCGTTCACTGCGTCGATTTGTTTCCCAATGACTATCGCGGCGACATGATGGCGCATCACGCGCACAACCTGCGCACGGCGGGCTTTGGGGATCGCGTCATTTACCACCGCGGCGACAGCGGCAATGTCGGCGAATTCTGGGACGGCGCGATTGATCTGCTGTTCATCGACGGCGATCATTCGTTTAACGGTGTGTCGCGAGACATCAACGCTTGGTGCGGACACATCAAGGTCGGTGGCATCGTCATCTTTCATGACACTGCTGCGAAAAGTAACACCAACATTCATACGCTGCACATTGAAGTCAGTCAAGCGATTGATGCATGGCAGAAACAGGACGGCGCGCACTGGCGCGAACTGCCGAGCGTTGACAGTATGCGCGTGTTCGAGAGGATTGAGTAATGCCCTCAGGTGCGACAATCACCATCAAGCGTGATGACTTTGAGCGCCTTACAGCAATCGCTAATCGAGTCGGATGGGCACCGGGTGGTGACAATGGCTCATTCTCCGATGCAATCAATCACATTGAGTCTGCGCTTAATCACGTTCTAGGGATGAATGCACCTGCCGAACGCTCACTCACAAGAGAAGGTGACTTTGATGACCCGCTGCCTGTGTTGAACACAACGCACGTTCACTTCAGCTTCTCAGAACGCAAGCACGTTCATTTCACCATTCCGACTAGTCTGAGTGAAACTGACCGCGATTTTGTTCACGGTTTAGTGGAGACAGTTGCCGATCATTTGTCGGAGGACAATGCGTAAAGTCTACATGCTGCCGACGCCAGCGATGGCGCGCACCAACTTGACTAACTCAATTCACAGAATCGTGCTGGCGCTTGAAAAGCACCTGCCTGCGTTCGGCTATGAGCTGACTGACAATCCCGTCGAAGCCGACCTGGTTGCTGGTCACGCGGGACAAATGGGTGCAGATGCGCGCGTGGATGTGGCGCATTGTCACGGTCTCTACCCAACGGCACATCGCGGCGCTGGCAAACTGTGGGACGCGATGAACGTCAACGTCATCCAGAGTCTGCGGCAAGCGAAACACATCACCGTACCGAGCCAGTGGGTTGCCGACATGCTGCGG
>CALMZT010000210.1 GCA_937870805.1 uncultured Chloroflexota bacterium | reverse complement strand
GGCACCATTACATCCTAGGGCGCGCCGGGTTCATCGCGCAAGGCGATCATGTAGCGCAGCAGCTTCGGATTTAGAAACGGCATATCGCACGCCACGCACAGAGTATACTCACTGGTGCTGTAGTGCAGCGCCGTGTAAATGCCGCCGAGTGAACCTTTTTCGGGCAGCACATCGCTGAACATCGGCAGTTTCAAATAAGCATACTCATCGGGTCTGTTGGTAATCAGAATCGTTTCGTTTTGTCCCAACGATGACACGCGCTCAATGACGCGCTCGATCATCGGCTTGCCCAGCAACGGCACGAAGGACTTATCTGTGCCCATGCGTGAGCTTTTGCCGCCCGCGCTGATTGCAACTGTGAGTGTGCTCATCGCCTACTCCCCAAAACCCATACTCGCCAGCGCAAACGGGTACACGTCGCCACTGCCCGCACGCTGCAACAGATCACCAAGAATTGTTAGCGTCCAACGGGTATCGACAACATCATCGACCAGCAGCACAGGATCAGCCAATGGCTCTTGATTGATGTCGAACTTGCCGATGACGTTGCTGGCACGCTGGAAACTGTTCTGCATGGTTTTCTGTTCGGGATGCTGTGTCACATGCTTGAGCGCGGCGACATACGGCAGCTTTAGGGCACGCGCCAAACGCTGCGCGAAATCAGGTACAAGCGAGGGGCGACGCAGCGATGGCACGGCTGTCACCCACTCTGGCGCGTATTCCTGGTCGCTCCAAAGTTTGCGCAGCAGCGATGCCGCTTCATTCACCAACTCGTCGGAAAAATGCTCACCCGTATAACGTGCCTTGCGCACCTGTTCGCCCCAGCCCGCATCATAGTAGGAACACAACGCGATTCCTGTTTCGTTGACGAACAGGTCTTTTGCGCGCTTCACGCCCGGCAGGTCGCGCATGAGCTGTTTGCGAGGCTCAATCGTCAGCGGATTTCCTTTGCGCAAGAAACGGCTGGCACGCTCAATGTCCTGCGCGTTTGGCACGAACTTGCTTGCGCTGCGCAAGCAGTTTTTGCATTTGCCGCAGGGTTGGCTGTTGGTCGGGTCGTCCAGTGCATCGGAGATGAAGCGCATCAGGCAGCCGTCGTACTGGACGTAAGCCTTCATCTGTTCCAACTCGTGATAGCGGTTTTGCGTTACTGAGTGCCAGCGTTCGTAATCAGGCGTGGCGGCGGCATTCAGCACGCGATAAGTTGTGCCTAACTTTTCGACAATGCCTTCGACTTCTAAATGTGTGAGGATTTTTTCCAACACCGCGAAGCGCACATTGGCATGCTGTTGAAGCTGTGGGCGGCTCAACGTCTTGTGCTTCTTCAGCGCATCCATCACGGCGGCAACATCGGGGGGCTTGGGGAACGCCGTTTCGATGAAATAGTCCTGGATGTCCTCATCGCCGTAGCCATGCATCAAGACGATATGCGCGCGATCAATGCCACGCCCCGCGCGCCCAATTTGCTGATAGTAGCTGATGATGTTGCCGGGAAGCTGATAGTGGATGACGAAGTGTAAATCAGGTTTGTCGAAGCCCATACCCAACGCCACGCTGGATACCAACGCCTTGACCTTATTGTTCAGCAGTTGATTTTCCAGATCGACGCGGCTCTCATCCAAATCGTCTTCTACGTCGGCAAAGTACGGTTTGACGTTGAAGCCTTCACTTTGCAGCCATTGGGCGACCTGCTTACAGTCATTGGTCGTCGTGCAGTAGATGATGCCACTGCCGGGAATATGTTTCATCAAGTGGGAAAGCAGTGTGAACCGCGTGGCGCTGTCCAGCGATTCAGGGTAAACGTACAAATGCAGGCTGTCGCGGGTGAGCGCGCCGCGCTGAATGTTGATGCCCACGCCAATGATTTCACTCACGTCTGCGACAACTCGATTGTTCGCTGTCGCGGTGGTTGCCAGCACCGGCGTCGCTGGCGGCAGATCATCCAGCAAGCCCATAATGCGGCGGTAGTTCGGGCGGAAGTCGTGTCCCCAATCGGAGATGCAGTGGGCTTCATCAATCACCAGTAAGCCCACTTGTTTTTTGAGCTTGCTCCACACTTCGCGCTTAAACACGTCGTTGGCTAAGCGCTCCGGCGAAATCAGCAGCAAGTCAATTTTCCCGGCAAGCAAATCAGCTTCGATGCGTGGGTGTTCTTCCGAATTGGCACTGTTGAGTGTTTCGGCACGCAAACCCCACTCAGTCGCCGCTTGCACCTGATTGCGCATCAGTGACAGCAGCGGGCTAATCAGTATCGTTGTGCCTGCCCCTTGCGCACGCAGCAAGCGCGTCGCCATGAAATAGACGAGACTTTTACCCCAACCCGTGCGCTGTACCACCAACGCGCGCTGCCGTTTTTCAACCAGCGCTTCCACTGCTTCCCATTGTCCATCGCGGAAATTGGCTGACTTGCCCAATTTTTCCCGCAGCCATTGTTCTGCCAAAGCACGCATATTCATACTCCATCACCAACAACTCTATGATGACACGGACATTGTGAAACCACAATCGGATTGTAGTCCAGTGCGAATATCTCTGTGGGAGACTAGCGCCAGTCAACCAAAGTGCTACAAGGAGATATTGCTCATGCGTTCAGGCAGATTAGGTTTTTTCATATTGATTGCGCTGTTGCTCGTGGCGCACGTTACACAGGCACAAGATACGACCCTCTTGCAGCTTGGCGTGCCGCAGTTTCAGGCAGAATTCTTGTACACCGAAGACTTGATTGCCCGTTTTGAAAACGAACATCCCGGCGTACAGGTCAACATCGTGGAAATCAATCAGGAAGATTATTTCGCGGCAAGCAGCGCAGCGGACGTTGACGCTTATCTCGAAACTCTGCGAGAGCTTGCATCAGCGGCTGATGTACTGGCAGTCGATAACGCGCATATGCAGCCTGCGGCTACTCGCGCGGGCGTCTACCTTGATTTGTCCCCGTTAGTGAGCGCAGATGTCTCGCTGAATATCGACGACTTTTTCCCGGCAGCATGGCAAGCCTATCAGTGGGATGGCGGCGTGTGGGGTATCCCTGCCTCAGCCGAAGTCATCTCGGTTGCTTATGATCCAGCGGCGTTCGATGCGGCAGGGCTAACGTATCCCGATGGCAACTGGACGGTTGACGATCTGGCACGCGCCGCGCGCGCATTGACCCAATACGACAGCGACGGCAGCGTGTCACAGCCAGGCTTAGTGATTTTCGACCAATACGTCTACAACGCCATCTTCCGCAGCATTTTGGGGCGCGGTTTCTACGACGCCAGCACGCAACCCGAATCGCCAAGCATGGCAACGCCCGAACTCGAAGCGATGCTGACAACATGGGCGGAACTGATTGGAGAAGGCGTCATCGGCGCGCCAAGTGGCAACCTCCTCGAACAAACCAACCCGCTGGTGATTGGTGGCAGTTTCATATACTTCACTGCGCCCGATTCGCAATCGACGCTGGAAGCCGCGCCGCTGCCCGGTGGCAGTATCGCGCTGGAAACCAACGGCTTCGCGGTAAGCGCAGGCACACAGTATCCCGAACTGGCTTACGAACTGGCGAAGTGGCTCACCAGTCAACCGGAAGTGACCACCGGATTCAACAGCACTACACCTGCCCGCCGCAGTATGCGTGGCGTGACGCCGCAGCCCGCCGATAATCAGGGGGGCGGCGCGGTAAGGGCTGTTTTCGCGGGGGCTGGACTACCGGAAAATGTGCAGTCTGTGATCGACAGCCTTTTAGAAACGGCGATCTCATCCTCTGAACTGCGCTACGGCAATTACGTGCAAGATGCGTTGAGCGCGATGACCAGCGACGGGCTTGATGCCCGGGGCGCGTTGCAACAGAGCGAAGCCCAAGCCGCATCTGATCTACAAGCGGCGGCTGAACAGCAAACCACGATCATCGTCGCTGCGCCGGAGCCTGAAGTTGTGCTCGCAGCGGGCGAAATCGCGCTGAATTTTGGCATGGCGGGACCGGGTTTCTTAACGGCAAACAGCGAACAGTGGGATGCGGTGATAGACGAATTTATCGCCAACGATCCACAGGTTGGACAGGTCAACGTCGCCGATGGCTTTGGGCAGGATATTACCGCCTCGGACTGCTACTACATGCCCAACAACGATGTGCCTAATGCCGACCTCAGTACATTGTTGAGCCTCGACCCGTTCCTCGACGCTGACCCATCGTTTGATAGCTCAGACATCGTGGGCAATATTATGTCACAGGTGCAGCGTGAGAACCGCACATGGGCACTGCCCATTATCCTGCAACCCGGCGTGCTACAATACGACTCTGAGCAGTTCCAGCGCGCGGGCG
Source organism: uncultured Chloroflexota bacterium (assembly GCA_937870805.1). Lineage (GTDB taxonomy): Bacteria > Chloroflexota > Anaerolineae > Aggregatilineales > Phototrophicaceae > JACAER01. The sequence goes on along the minus strand of CALMZT010000210.1, from coordinate 3,664 downwards.
TGATCGAGCCGACGAATGGCTGGACAGCCGACGACTTTGACAGTGCGCTGCGCGGCTTGCTTGCCAACAGCCCCGATGCTGCGCCGTTCGTGCCACAGGGCGACGGCGGGCTGTATCTGCTGCAACTGATCGCCGCTTACGGTGGCTTGCCGCTGGACTTCCGCACCAACCCGCCGACCATCGACTTCACCAGCCCGCAAAACGTCGAAGCGATTCGTCAGGTGCTTGATCTTGCAAAAGCGGGATATATTGAATATGCGGAAACAAGTGGTTTTGCAGTCATTCGTATTGGTGGTGGTGAGGGACAAACCGCCGCAATCTATCCCGACTCGTTCTTTGGCTTCCTCGATGCCGAAATCGGGGGTGGACAACAACAGAATCCCTATCGTATGACGACCTATCCGTCTGGCAGCCAGTACACACCGCTGGCATTGAACATCGGCACAGCATACATCAATGCCACAACGCAGTACGCCGACGCCTGCTATCGCCTGATTACGATGCTTTCCCGTCAGCCAGAATTGTTCGGTGGGATGCCTGCACGCTACTCGGTGTTGAATGACCCGTCATACACAGCGTCACAAAATCCTGAAACGCTGGCGACTTATAACCGCATTGCCGAATTGACCGCGCAGCCCAACACCGTGATCTTCCCATCGCTGGGCGGCGGCTCGATCCAGAACTTCCTGCTGCAATACTGGCTCAACCGTGCCTTTGACCGTTACGTGCTGGAAGACGCTGATCTTGAAGTTCAGCTTGCCGAAGCGGAAACCTTATCGCGCAATTTCCAGCAGTGTGTGTCGAACCTGCCCCCCTACGATCCGTCGATGGGCAATCGTGAGGAGTACGCAGGACAAATGCAGCAGTGTGCTACGTCCGTCGATCCAGAGTTATCGTCAATCTTCGGTGGCAATTAGGAACGCACATTATGCAAAACGTTCGCCGCTGTGGACGCTGGCAGTTCAAAACTGCCAGCTACGTCCTTTGGAAACCCGTGAACGGGTTGAGTGTTACGATTTTTCAACCTCCTGAGAGGTTTACAACCCTGCGTTTGCTCCAGATTTTGAATCCAGAGCGGTAAACGGCGTAAGGTGAGTTAAGGCATGTGAGGGGTACGGCGCACCGTACCCCTCCTCTATCCAACCTTTTTCTGGTAACGATGCTTTTGATGGTATGATGCCGTTTAAGGCGTTTTGTGTTTATGGAGATAGTGCTGTGTTCCGTTCAATTCGCTGGCATTTGCCGTTTACTTATGCGCTGATCGCTTTCCTGACGGTAGCGCTGTTGGGTGCGCTGCTGCTCACTCATTTGCGCAGCTACTACGCCGCGCAAGAACTCAGCTACCTGCGCGATAACGCAATGGCGATCAGTCAATTCACTGGCTTTGCGCTGAAAACCAATAGACCCACTGAAGATTTACAAATGCTGGTCAACCGCTTCACCTTTCTGGCGCAAGTACGTGTGCGCGTGCTCTCGGCAGACCAGCAGCAGGTGATCGTCGAAAGCAACACCTTTAGCGTGGGCAGCCCTGCACAGATTCAATGGATGGCAGCGGCAGAGGGGCAGGGTCTACCCTCTGATCGATTCAATATCACGGTGCTGGGATCTGAAACCGTACCGGCTTGCCCCAGCGACCAGTCGCAGCCGTGCGACCTGATGATTAACAAGGACGAAATCGCCTTTACTGAAAGCAGCGAAGCCACTCAGGGTACGTTTGTGATGTCGGCGATGCCCTCCCCCTACGGCTGGGAGTTAGGCAGACGTATGATGGTGGTCAACAGTCTACGTTCCGAGCAGGTGATTGAGCAAGTGATCTATGACCCCTCGACGCAATCAGTTTTAGGCTGGGTCATCTTATCAGAGGGTCCGGCGTATGGCAGCGAAGTCGTCAACGGCGTGACCAGCAGTTTCATCCTGGCGGGCGCTGCCGCCGTGACGCTGGCTGCTGCCGCTGGCTGGGGTATCAGCCGCAGCATGAGCACGCCACTGCGGGCGCTGGCGCAATCGACGGAACGCATGGCAAGCGGCGATTTGTCAGCGCGAGTGAGCATCGCCCGTCAGGACGAGATCGGCACACTGGCAAACGGTTTCAACGGCATGGCGGCGCGGGTCGAAGAAATGGTGAGCACGCTGCGACGTTTTATCGCTGACGCCGCGCACGAACTCAATACTCCATTAACTGCACTGCACACCAACCTGGAACTCGTCGCTGCCGAAGACATCAGCGCCCACTCGCGCGAGATCGTGGTACGCGCGCAAACGCAGTTGAAGCGCCTTGAGATGCTCACCAAAGGTTTGCTGCATCTTTCACGCCTGGAATCGGGCAGCCTGCGCGAAAATATCACGCCTGTCAATTTGACGACGTTCACGCACGAAACCGCTGCAACATTCGCTTCGCAAGCGGAGCAGGCAGGCGTGACGCTGGATATCCAAATCCCGAATAAAGTGCTGACGCTCACGGCTGACGAATCACAGTTACAAAGCGCGCTCGGTAATCTGCTGGACAACGCCATCAAATTTACGCCGGAAGGGGGTACAGTCAGCGTGCATCTGGCGCATGTTGAGCAGTGGGCAGAAATCCGCGTGCGCGATACAGGCATCGGCATCCGCAGCGAAGACCTGCCCTTTCTGTTCGAGCGTTTTTATCGTGGGCACAATGTCAGCGATTATCCGGGCAGCGGCTTGGGCTTGTCTATCGTCCATGCGATTGCCGAGCATTACGGCGGCAAAATTCAAGTGCTGCCGATGACGCAAGGCACAGAATTCAGCCTGCGCCTGCCTGTACGCGCCTCTTGAGGTCACATGAACACACCCAATCGTCACATCCTAATTATCGAAGACGACCCCGCAGTCGCGCGCAGCCTGCACGAAGGACTCGAATCCAACGGTTACAGAGCAACGTGGATGAACACAGGTGGCGACGGCATCCGCTACGCACGCGAACATGCGCCGCACCTGATGATCCTCGACGTAAAACTGCCGGATATGTCGGGCTTCGATGTGTGCCGCCAGATGCGTCTGCAAGGACTCACACAGCCGATTCTCATGCTCACGGTGCGCAATGAGGAAGTCGATAAAATCTTAGGCTTGGAGATGGGCGCAGACGATTACCTGACGAAGCCCTACAGCTTACGCGAACTACTGTCACGCATTCGGGCGATGCTGCGCCGCGCTTATGGTGAACTTGCCGTTGCCGATTCCAACATGCTGTACGCGGGTGATTTAGTGATTGATCGCGGGCGCGGGCAGGTGTGGCGCGGCAAACACATGCTGTACCTCACACCTGTCGAGTTTCGCATTCTAGTGTTCCTTGCACAGCATCCGGGGCAAGCCTTAAGCCGCACGCAAATCCTGGACGCCGTGTGGGGCTATGAGTCAACGCCTGATACTGATAACACCATCAACGCGCACATCCGCCGCCTGCGCGAAAAAGTCGAAGCAGACCCTAGCCATCCCTCGCTCATCCAAACCGTGATGGGGATTGGTTATCGGCTGGCAGGAGGATAGCTCATCTGTGGTGTTAATCCCTTCTCCATCTACCATTTTCCCTTAATTAAGACTATTCACAATCCTAAATCCAGGGCAAGCGCATCAAATTTAGTTTGAAGGTTACAAGGGTTCACAACATCTTTGTCGGGACAAGCGTACAGGGCTGAGCAGCGGG
>CALMZT010000209.1 GCA_937870805.1 uncultured Chloroflexota bacterium | reverse complement strand
CAATTGATGATCTAAGGCGACACTACGGGGCACCATTGCTGCGCGTAGGAGAGCACTATGCATGAAACAAGTTGCACACAAGCATATCGGATCAATAGTGACTGCCGTGCTGACACACAGACGTTCAGGTTCACAGGCGCAGTGACAGAGGTGGTTTGATGCAATAGGCTTTACCAAACCGATTGAAGCCGTTACGACTGCTGTTTCTTGCGATGCTTGCGCACTTTCATGCGGTTGCCACAGCCTTTCATGTCACACCAGCGGCGGCTGTGATTCTTGGTGGTATCGACAAACAGCCAATCACACTCGTCGTTGCCGCATTCGCGCACGTATTGAAGCTGCTGCGGCGTCGTGAGCAAATCCCCCGCCGAGCGCAGCACAGCCCACAACACGCTGCTAAAGTCGCGGTTGTCCTCCAGCCAACTCCAATGAAAGTGATCGCCGTGCTGGGTCACTTGTACGTGTGCCATTGCCTGCGCAAGGTCGGCGTTGAACACTGCCATATCCTCCGCGTCAGGGGTTTGCTCATGCGCCACTGCATCGAAGATGCGGAACAGCGTCTCGCGCAGTTCAAGCGCGCCTGCCAGTACTGCCGCCGCTTCGTCAGGACGTTTTTCGGCTTCGCGCAGCAGTTGTGCTTCCTGCTCTGTGGTGATGCTGCCCGCCTGTACACCCCAGCTTAGCAAATCGCCGTAGCCGTGCAGATTCTCAGTCAGTTCGCCGCCGCGCCAGCCGCCTACTGTGTTAGTGAAATCAAGACACAGCGCCTCGCCGACGAGTTCATAAGTCTTTTGCATCATGGGACTACACTTCCTTGTAACTATCAAATAAGCGCTTGACAGGTTACTGAATTTATAATACAATGAAACTGTCTATAGTGATTATAGACGGTTACGAACAATTGTCAAAGGGGTAATACCATGACTATCGAAATGCTGGCGACTCTCCGTCGTGACGAGCTTCGTGAAGACGCAGAACAACATCGCCTGGCACAAATCGCGGCACAGGGGCAGCGACCCATCTACGCGAACGTGATGGTGCAGGCTGGCAAGGCATTGAACAGCGCGGGCGAAGCCCTGCTGAAAAACTCACTTGAACAGGCAGAATGGGAACTGTATCAAAACACGCCGCAGCGCGTGCGTTAGATGGGGGAGGGGGCAAGCCGCGCCTTGCCCTTTTTTATTTGACGAATGCCCAATCCAGTCCAGTTCTGTGCGTTCTGACAGCATCGACACTTCAGACTCGAATTGAACTGACCCTACACTTTTAGGGACTTTCCGCCATCTCCACAATCGATTGTGCCAATTTGCGCAGTTCCGCGCGCAGTTCGGGCGGGCGAATGATCGATAAGGGACAATGGAGACTCACCAGAAAATGCGCCGCCCACTCTAAACTTTCCGCGCCCAGACGCAGCAGCACGCCGCCTTCCACCTCCTCCAAAATGCCCATCGCCCGCGAGACGCGCTTCTGTGCGTCTTGCAGGCTGGTTTTGAGCAGCACTTCGACCAGCCACATGTACGGCATCATCGCAATTTTATTCAGCAGATATTCCAGCGAGTCAAAACCCTGCGGCGGCTCAAACGCTGTCTCCAACAGCTTGATTTGCAGGATACGATCTAAGCGGAAAATACGTATATCCTCGCGCAAATGACAGTAGCCGACGGTGTACCAGAAGCCGTTGTGATAGATAAGCCCATAGACATTGACCACACGCTCAGTTCTACTAAGCTCGCTTCCCTGATACTCAATCCACGCCTGCATGTGCTGATACGCCGCGAGGCTGACTTTAGCGATCATTTCCTCCGACGACGATTGCGAGATAGGCATGTTGAGCGTTAATGCCCCTTGCAAGGCGCGCGCCCGTTCGCGCAGTTCATCGGGCAGCACGCGCTCGATTTTTTGCACAGCGCTCTCCACCGCCAGCGCCCGCGACAGTCCCAAATGGCGCACCGCGACCAGCCCCAAGATAATAGCGATAATTTCCGCGCCCGTGAACATCAGCGGTGGCAGGCGAAACCCCGGACGTAAATAGTATGTGCCGTAGCGTCCCGGTTCGCTTTCTACCGGAATGCCCATGTCGCGCATCATCGTGACGTAGCGGCGCACGCTGCGCACATCCACTTCCAGTTTTTTAGCCAGTTCGGGTCCGCTGATTCCCCCTTGCGATTGTAGGATTTCGAGCACCGTCAGCAGGCGTGTCGTTGGGCTGTACATCGGGCAATTTTCCCCATTTTCGCAAATTCGTTCTAATGAGGACTGATTATAACCGCATTCAACTTTATAGTAGAGATAACGCTAGAGATTGAGGGAGAAATTTGGTGAACGTTTACATGATGCAGCAAATCGTTCAGGATCATCAACAGACCCTGGCGAACGAAGCAGAGCAGCACCGTCTCATGCAAGAGGCGCAATCCGGCAAGCCTCAACCATCTGATCGGATTTCGGCAAGCATTCGACAAATCTTCAACCCACGTCCTGTTACCGTCGAACCCGCAAAGCGCAGCACCCCTTCAATTCCCGCACGCAATCAGGGCAAACGTAAGTTCACAGTGGGCACTTTTTAGTTGGCTTAACACTTGTCCCCTCAGTCATCAAATGGTTGAGGGAACATTTTAGGTAGTGGTCAATGCTGAACAAGGGGATTAATCCCCTTGTTCGCCGAAACCATCGCTTACTTTTCAACCACTACATCATTTTACTACTTGCCAAAACTGATCTTAATGAGGACGGATTATAACCGCATTTGAAAAGATGATAAACATAACGTACTCAAATACACTTCAAAAGGAAATTGACTCATGACGGCAGCAATTCAAAAAACCGATGTCTCTCACGACTTTGATTTTTTCTACGGGCGCTGGATTGTCCACAACCACAAGCTGAAGAAGCGTCTGCAAGGCAGCAGCGAATGGGAAGACTTCGACGCCACGCAGCAGTGTTTACCTGCGCTGGGCGGGCTGGGCAACACCGATCAACTCATCGCGCAGGACGGCACACCCATCGGCATGGCGCTGCGCTTTTTCAACCGTGCAGAACAGCGCTGGTACATCTATTGGGTGAGCTATAGCGACGGCATCATGCAGCCGCCCGTCGCTGGCACGTTCAAGGATGGCGTCGGCGTCTTCGAGGGTCCCGATGTGTATCAGGGTATCCCGATTACTGTACGCTTCGTATGGTCGAACATCAATACGCCGATGCCGCGTTGGGAGCAGTTTTTCTCCACTGACAACGGGCAAACGTGGGAAAGCAATTGGGTGATGACGTTCGAGCGCATTGAAGACTAATTGACGCTGGTTATCGGCGATGCGGTTTAGAAATCCATTCATATATTAACGCTTTCAACCTCTTGAGAAGTTTACAGATTCAAAGTTAGCTCCGAGTTTTATGCGCTTTGATCAATGAATAGGGATATACACCAGGATCTGAAAAGCCTTTTCTGTCCACTTCGGTGGACGTGGCACTTTGGCAGCCGGAGACTTTAGTCTCTGGCGGGCTATCCGCATTAAATAGTTAAACTGCATTGAACTCGGAGCAGCTTTCACGCAGGATTAGGACAAGAAACATGATGAACATCAACGTACTCGAAATTCGCAATTATCTGCTCAAGCCACAGATGCGGGAACACTTCATCGACAACTTCGAGGCAAACTTCATCGCCTCGCAGCAAGCCGTGAACATGCATGTGCTCGGTCAATTTAGGCTCATCGGTGAGCGCGATCATTACGTATGGCTGCGCGGCTACACGGATATGCAAACGCGGCTTGAAGGGCTGCAAAGTTTTTATGATGGTGACATATGGAAGCGGCATCGAGAAGTCACGAACGGGATGCTGATCGACAGCGACCATGTGCATTTGCTGCGTCCTCTCGGTCAGTTTGATTTAACCTGTGGATTGACTGCCGAGATGATGGCTGCTGATCTCGCTGCGGGGACGATTTCAACCGCAACGGGCGTCATCGCCATTGATTTTTATCAGTCTGCACCCGGCGCGCGTGACGCCTTAATCGACACTTTTGAAACGCAGGTGCTGCCCGCTTATCAACGAGAGGGGATGCAGCTACGAGGCTTGTTCGTTGCCGAGATGAGCGAAAACACTTTTCCGCGCCATCCTGCCATCCAGAATGAAGATCTGCTCGTGGTATTTACGGCATATCCGAGCGAATCCGCCTTCTCTGAAAAACGTGCCAGAGTTGCGCCGCATGTCCATAAAACCCTGGAGGCATTACTCAGCGGAACGCCCGAAACGCTGCTGCTCAGCCCGACGCTGCGCTCCCCACTGCGCTATGTGGGCGAATAAGAACATACATCATTGAGATGGGTGAAACAGGTTGTGCATAACGGCAAGCAGCAGTTCAGGCATCCGCATCTTCCATTGATCTAAGCGGGTAGGATTTTTGGGTTGGCTCTTGAGATGTACAAAAAAATAATCGCGATTCATGCCGACACTCGTCATGTCATCAAAGGGAATGAAGGTGTCGCGATAATATAAACCTTCTTTGTTAAGCGTCACTGATCCAAACTCCAGCGTTTTGCCTTGATGGAATGCCTCAATCTGTTTGGGAAGCTGTGTCATCATGATTTGCGTGATGATAATTCCCGCCAACTTGGGCGCATCTTTGAACGTCCCCCTGATTCTTAGAGGCGGCTTATCGTTACTGTAGAATTCACACGCGCCTGAGATGTACAAGGTGATCACGCCATACAATTTGTGATAGGTTAACTTGCCTGACCAATTTGTAAACTCATCCCAATCCCAGTCTAATTCAGAGTCTCTGGTGATGAGCGTAACACCGCGTTCCTGTAAATCAATGCGTGGATACTGCCAAAATAAGTTAAAGATGTCGCGTAATAACCACAATCCCGCAGCGATGAGAATGAGGAGCAGCGCCCCACTAAAAAATGTCTCGATATTGAACGCGATAGCGCCTTTGGCGAAGAACAGAAAGAAAAAACTTGCAAGCCATGCAAAGGCAATGAAGGCGAGACTGCGGCGTGCGATTTCAATCCAATTGAGTCCGTAGGTTTTCGTCATATTGCTCTTATGCCTTTGTAGAATGAGTGGAAACTTCGGTTGCTTTATACGTCGGAATCAGCGCGGCGAACGCTCTCCTAATTCTCTCCGCGTCATAAGTACGCGCAGCCGCAAACAGTTCCTCTAACAGCACATCGAGGTTTTGCTCTGGTAGGCGTGTGTTGCCGACGATGTAGATTTTCTCGTGCTTCGAGACGTGCGTGCCTTCTTCCTCGCTCAGGATTTCCTCAAACAGCTTTTCACCGGGACGTATGCCCGTGAACTGAATATCAATGCCCACGTCCGGTTTCAGCCCTGACAGCAGAATCATATCGCGCGCCAGATCGACAATCTTCACTGGTTCGCCCATGTCCAGCACGTACACCGCGCCATTGAGGTCCAGCCCGCCCGCTTGCAACACCAACTGCGCCGCTTCGGGGATAGTCATGAAGTAGCGCGTCATCTCTGGATGCGTCACCATCACGGGACCACCGCGCGCGATCTGTTCCTTGAAAATCGGCACGACGCTGCCACGACTCCCCAGGACATTGCCGAAGCGCACACTGACGAAACGCTGAGTCGCCGCTGCCTGCCGCGCGACCTTTTCCACCACAAATTCCGCCGCGCGCTTGGATGCGCCCATGATCGACGTAGGATTAATCGCCTTATCGGTGGAGATGTTGACGAAGCGCTCGACGCCAAATTGCAGCGCCAACTCCACGACATTTTTGGTGCCAATCACATTGTTGAGCACGGCTTCGTCGGGGTTGTCTTCCATCAATGGCACATGCTTGTGCGCGGCGACGTGAAACACAACTTGCGGCTCATGGCAGCGAAAGACGTACTCCATGCGCGCGCGGTCACGCACGTCAGCAACAACGATTTTATAGGGAATGTCGGGGTCTGTACGCCGCAGTTCCTGTTCCAGCGCGAACAGGCTGCTTTCGCCGCGCCCCAACAGAATCACCTGGCGCGGCTGGAAACGCAGCACCTGGCGCGTGATCTCTGAGCCAATCGAGCCGCCCGCGCCCGTAATCAGCACAACACGATGATGCAGATAACCTGAAATCTCCTCGATATTCAGGCGAATCGGCTGGCGGCGCAGCAGGTCTTCAAGCTCGACTTCGCGGATTTGCGAGATCGACACGCGCCCGCTGAGGATGTCGTGCAGCGCGGGAATGCTGCGATACTTGATACCCGCCTCGTTTGCATTGCTCACGACACGCCGAATCACGCGCCCATCAGCCGACGGAATGGCGATCAACGCCTCCTGCACGTTGTTCTCCCGCACCACGCGCGGCAAATCATCCAGCGTGCCCAGCACAGGCAGCCCTAAATAACTGGAGCGCTGTTTATCTGGCTCATCGTCAACGAAGCCAATCGGCGTTAGTCCTGCTTCGGGATGGCGCAGCAGTTCGCGGACAATGAGTGTGCCCGCCTCGCCCGCCCCGACCACGAGCACGCGGCTTTGACTGCCACTGCCGTGACGCGCTATCTGTTCATGTAATAGTCGCGTCAATAAACGCACCTCACCGAGCGCCAGCATCGCCAGAACCCCTTCAATCAGCGGCACGCTGCGCGGTAAATAAATGGTCGGGAAGAACACAAACAAACCGAGCACGAACAAGATTGCTGTGCCCAATGCCGTCGCTTGCAGCAGCCGCGAAAGATCGCGCACGCTGACTTTGCGCCATGATTGCGCGTGCAAGCCAAACGCACGAATGAGTATCGCTTTGAACGGCAGGCTGATGAGCACATACGCCGCCATCGTCGGCAGATAGCGCGGCAGCAGGTCATCGACGCGCAGCAGGAACGCCAGCACGCCGCACACCGTCCACAGCGCAAGGTCGATAGCGTATTTGTGAGCGCGTGGTGTCTGCGAACGCAGCAGCGGCGCAAAGACGGACGACGAGATGCTAAGCCACATCATTCACCGCCGCAGCGAGACACTCCACAACCTGCTCCACCTGTGCGCGGGTGAGATTGTTGTGGAAGGGGAGGGCGATAGTGCGCCCGGCAATATTTTCAGTGAGCGGCAGTTGCCCATCGTGCGTATCTAACATGCGCCGCACGTAGGGCTGCAAATGTACGGGGAAAAAATAGCCTCTGGCGGGTACGCCGCGTGCTTCCATACGCTCAATGACGACATCGCGGTCTAATCCATCTGCCAGTGTGACGACGTACACGAACCAGCTCATACGCACATGCGGTTGTATAACGGGCGTGCGTACCCAATCGAAATCCGCGAGACGTTCCGTGTACATCTGCGCGACAGCGGCACGCTTTGCCAGAAAAGTTTCGATGCGCTGAAGCTGTGAAACGCCTAATGCCGCGCTCATTTCATCCAGGCGATAGTTGTAGCCGAGGTTTTCGTGTTCCAGCCACGCGCTCATCTGCCCGCGCCCTTGATTGCGCAGGCTGCGGCACATCTCTGCGATGTGGTCATCAGGGGTGACGATGATGCCACCCTCGCCTGTGGTCATTTGTTTATTGGGGTAAAACGCGAACGCGCCCGCCGCGCCGAAGCTGCCGATCTTGCGCCCGCGATATTCAGCGCCCAACGCTTCGCAGCTATCATCAATCAACACCAAGCCATGCTCGTCGGCAATCTGTTGCAGCGTGTCCCATTCGGCGGGATGCCCGAACACGTCAACGACCATAATCGCTTTGGTGCGCGGCGTGATTTTTCGGCGCACATCGTCGGGGTCAAGGTTGTAAGTGTTGGTTTCGATTTCCGCGAACACAGGCGTCGCGCGTTCATAGAGCACGGCGTTTGCGCTGGCAGCAAAGGTGAATGACGGCACAATGACCTCATCACCCGCGCCGATATTCAGCGCTCGTACCAGCAGATGCAGCGCCGCAGTGCCAGAACTCACAGCGATGGCATGTTTCACGCCGATATATTCAGCCATCAGCCTTTCAAATTCAACGGATTTTGCGCCGAGCGCCAGCCGCCCGGAACGCAGCACGCCGAGCACCGCTTCAATGTCCGTTTCGTCTAGCTCGGCGGAAGACATAGGGATCGATAATTCAGGCATAACTCATCAGTCCTTGAATCGTTTGCTGTTCTTCGATATGCTTGGCTTCAAATCACAACATCGACGGATAAAAGTCAAGGGAGCTGCCCCTTCTTCGTCAGCAACCGACGAATAGTGTGGTGGAGCACAGGCTGTGCAAAAAGCGCATCGCAAGTCGAAAATTATGCGCCGCTCGTCGTGCGTGTTGCTCAACGACTTGAACGTGGGCAAGGCAGTATCGTGCGCGATTTCTTGCAGCGCTGTCACGATGCTACACAATATTTTGTGGATTTGTTCTGGCAGCGTCAAGACTTCTCCTCTGAACTGGCAGATTTGGCAACCGTGCATCGTGGTTGCGAACGTTTTGGCTTGACCACGCGCCTTGCCCAAGCCCTTGCCAAGCAAGCCAAAGAAACCGTCCGCAGTCAAATCGAGAGCGATCAGAAACGCAAACCGCAGATACGCCACTGGACAACCACGCTCTATTATCATTTCGTCACACTTGAACCTTTTGCGAAGCGCCACTTCGACATTGCTGTCAAATTGATCGGTTCTGGCGCTCCCCGCTTGCTGCTGCCCGTTCACGCCACACGCCACCTTAACCGCAAACTGAATGATGGCTGGAAGTTGTCCAAAACGCTGCGGCTGGGCTGGCGTAAGGGGCGTCTCTTTGTCGATTTTATCCTTGAAAAGGCGCGTCCTGAGCCAAAGATGGAAGGACGTGTGGTGGGGATGGACTCCAACTACGTCAACGGCTTGGTCTTCTCCGATGGACAACAGGTGGGACAGGACACAGTGCAGCGTATTCGCTCTTTTAGCAAACGCCAGAAACACACCCACAAACAAGCTCAGGATTTGATCGGACAGGCGATCAAACAAATTGATTGG
>CALMZT010000208.1 GCA_937870805.1 uncultured Chloroflexota bacterium | reverse complement strand
GAACATGAGAGCTATTGACGGGCATACTGAAATGATGGTGGAATAGAAAATACAGTAAAATGGAGTGGGGGCAATGAAAGCGCAGGTTAACAAGGTTACAATTCATCTTGTGCAGCGAGATATCTGGTCATTGGAAGTTGATGCTGTCGTCAACCAGACCGATACTATCTTAACGCTGCCTGCTGCTTTGCTTGCCAGAACAGGCTCCGCCGTTGCCGAAGAATGTCGCCGCATTGGGCGCTGCGATATTGGGTCTGCGGTGATGACCAGCGCGGGGAAACTCCCTCTGCAAAAACTCATTCACACAGTTGGACCTCGTTGGGGCGAAGGCAGTGAACGGGGGAAACTGGCAAACGCGACGTGGGAATGTTTGCGCCTGGCAGAAGAACATCGCCTGAAATCGCTGGCAATGCCTGCTATTTCCACAGGTGCGCTCGGCTACCCCGTCGAAAACTGCGCAAAAACGATGCTCTCACAAATCATTGATTTTACCTTTGAAGATTTGAAATCACTCCGCGCGGTCTTCATATGTCTCGATAATGATGTTGCGCTCGAAGCGTTCGAGCATGAGTTCGAGGAACAACTTCGACAATTGAGGCAAACGGGCGAAGGTAAGGTTCGCGCCTAAAATCCCTAATACAGTTCCGTCGATAGTTGTGGTAAACTTCACCGAATTTTTCCATCTGGATTCGATGAAGGAAATACCTTGCGTATCTTGATTACTGGTGGTGCTGGGTTTATCGGTTCCCATCTCTGTGACCGCTTTTTGGCTGAAGGACACACTGTCATCGCAGTGGATAATCTGCTGACAGGCAATATGCGCAATATCGCGCACCTTCAGGGGAATCCTAATTTCACTTTTTTACACCACAACGTCGTACACTACATCTCGGTAGATGGACCCATCCACGCCGTCCTGCACTTTGCATCACCTGCAAGCCCCATTGACTATCTGAAATTCCCAATTCAAACGCTCAAAGTCGGCGCTCTAGGCACGCACAATGCTTTGGGTTTAGCGCGCAGTAAAGGGGCAAAGTTCTTACAGGCTTCCACTTCAGAAGTCTATGGCGACCCGCTCGTACACCCGCAGCATGAAGAATATGTTGGTAATGTTGATTCCATCGGACCGCGCGGCGTGTACGATGAAGCCAAACGTTATGCCGAAGCGCTTACCATGGCATACCACAGAGCGCACCAGTTGGATTCACGCATCGTTCGCATCTTTAACACTTACGGTCCACGGATGCGCCTCGACGATGGTCGGGTGGTACCTAACTTCATCGGGCAAGCGCTGCGCGGCGAACCCCTCACCGTCTACGGAGAAGGCATACAGACGCGCAGCTTCCAGTACATTGATGATCTAGTCGAAGGTGTGGTTCGCTTGCTCAATACGGATTACCATGAGCCAGTAAATATCGGTACCACCGAAGAACTTACCATCCTAGACTTTGCCAGGATTATCAATGAACTTACCGGTAATCAGGCAGGTATCATCTTTCAAGGTGAACGCATCAAAGGCGATCCGCAGACACGCCAACCAGACACTACACGCGCACGAACGATTCTCAACTGGGAATCCAAAATACCATTACGCGACGGACTGCAAAAGACGATTGAATATTTCCGCCACGTGATATGAAACGAATTCAGCCTTTGTTGTGGGCAGTGGCGGCAAGCGGTTTAGGTCTGCTTGTGGCTACACAACCCACACCCATCGTCATTATCATGATGATGGTGATGGCATTTGCTGTCTTGGCGCTTATCACCCCACTCACCGCACTAGTTGTGCTCCTCATCCTTGCCCCGCTGCGTACACTGATCGCCACAGAGGCTCGTTTTCAATTGCCCTTGGATATTGGGCAGCTTTCTTTAGTAAGTCTGCTTGTCGCGTGGATCTTTTATCGTATTGCCCGCAAACAGCCCTTACTACACCTTTCATGGTCGCCGGTCTACGTTCCGCTACTCATCTTTTTGATCGGCATTTTACCCGGCGCGTTCCTCTCCGCTTCGCCGGGTGCGTGGCTTAATGAATGGCTCAAATGGGTGCAGATCATTGTACTCGTGACGTTCTGCTTGACGATGGCGCAAGGTGAAAATTGGCAGTGGCTTGTGTTGGCTTTAGTAGTTGCAGGTTTAGCCAATGCCATCGTCGGTATCTATGAGTATTTCGGTGGCAGTGGAGCACTGCATCTGCTCATCCCGAACAGCCGCTTTTTCCGCGCATTTGGAACATTCGGTCAGCCAAATCCCTTCGGCGGTTTTATGGGCTTGATTGCTCCCCTCGCGCTGACAGCAGGGTTAAGCTACAGTTTACGCTTGTGGTCAACATGGCGCACACGGCATCTCCTCTCCTTAACCGCTGTCTTCGCTATGCTATTCTATGGAATTGCCAGCGTTGTGATCGTAACAGGCTTATACATGTCATGGAGTCGTGGTGCATGGTTAGGGTTTGCCTGTGCAATGGCTGTCATGGTTTTCGCACTGCCGCGTAACTTCTGGCACGGCGTCGGGTTGCTTGCTGCCGGAGGAATCCTCCTAGGCTTGTTGCTGCTCAGCGGCAGGTTGCCAACGAGTCTCATAGCGCGTTTCACGACGGGTGAACAATACAGTATCTTTGACGATATGCGTGGGGTAGACATCACACCGGAAAACTATCCTGTTGTTGAACGCCTCGCCCATTGGCAAGCGGCGTTAAACATGGCACAGGAAAATCCCTTTTTCGGTGTAGGGATGGGGAACTATGAAGTCGTGTATGATGATTATCGGTTATTGAATTGGGGATTCCCTTTGGGGCACGCTCACAATTACTACTTGAATATTTTTGCCGAGGCTGGCATTATAGGTCTTGCAGTTTACGCAGTGTTGTGGGTGAGTTTGCTGTGGATGACCTGGCAAATACGCCGGCACCCAGATATACTAGCACGCTGCATCGGGGTCGGTTTGCTCGGTACTTGGACTTATTTGACCGTACACAGTCTTACCGACAATCTATACGTTAACAATCTTTTCTTACATATCGGGGTTATGATTGGTATATTGGCAGTTTTACATCGCCAATCTCATCATCGATTATTTATAGGTTTTGAATGAACCAAGTCAACGCGCTCAATCCCACTGAAAAACGCTCGTTCCGCAATCCACTGGATATTTTGATCCTCGCTGTTGCTAACCGTTTCGGTGCAAAGTCTAAAGAAGTCGAACGCTTTCTCAAGTTTGCCCTTGTTGGCGCGGTAGGAGCGTTGATCGACTTCGGCACGGTATTTGTGTTACAAGCGACCATCCTTCCGCCTGCTAACGACCTCAACGTCATCATCGTCATTTCCATTGGATTTATCGCTGCCGTTCTCAGTAATTTCGTCTGGAATCGCCTCTGGACTTATCCTGATTCACGTTCACGTCCGATACGCAAACAGTTAGCCCAATTTGCCGTTATCAATGCCATCGGCTGGACGATCCGTACCCTCTGGGTGAAGACCGCTTATCTCCCATTAGGACGCTTCCTGATGCCGCTGCTCCTGACGGAAATTCGGATTTTTCGTCCGGGCTATATCCCGACGGAACACGGCGAAGCAAAGCTCGGAACGATGGCGGCATTGATGATTGGCGTGGTCGTCGTCATGATATGGAACTTTCTCGCTAACCGACACTGGACCTACAACGACATCGACTGACTTGTCTGTCATCACTATTGACTATACACCAGCGTATGAACAAGGCGGCGGAATCGGGCGCTATGTGCGCGATCTGGTTGCCGCCTTAGCTGATATAGATGAGCAGCAGCATTATTGCTTATTCGTTGCTGGCGCGGCACATAGTCAACTCCCGCAAGCGCCGGGATGCAATTTTATTTGGAAACCAACAAAATTTTCTGCTTTGTGGCTGGCGCGCTTGTGGCATCGCGCGCATCTGCCCCTTCCAATAGAAACGTTCACGGGCGCAATTGACCTTTACCACGCTACCGATTTCGTACTCCCGCCAACACATCCCAACACGCGCACCTTGCTCACCGTACATGACTTATCATTTGTACGTGTACCAGAAACCGCCAGCCCTAATTTAAAAGCGTATCTTGACGCTGTTGTGCCTCGTTCAATTAAACGCGCCACTCATGTGCTGGCAGATTCGCAGGCGACGAAAGATGATCTTGTTGCGCTGTACAATACCTCGCCAGAAAAAATCACAGTGCTACTTAGCGGCGTAGACAGCCGTTACAAAAGGGTGGATGACTCACAAGCTCAAGCAGCGGTAAGAGAAAAATACCAGCTAGGCTCACGTCCTTATAGCTTTAGCATTGGCACTGTACAGCCACGCAAAAACTACAGCCGCCTGATTCGTGCTTTAGCCCAGCTTCGTGCCGAAGGACATGACCTTGCGTTGGTGATTGCAGGAGGACGCGGCTGGCTGGAAGATGAGATGTATCAAACGCTGCGTGAAGTGCGCATGCAAGACTATGTACATCTCATCGGCTTCGCAGACGAAAGCGACCTTCCGGCACTTTATAGCGGTGCGCTATGTACAACCTTTCCATCACTGTATGAGGGCTTCGGATTACCTGTGCTGGAATCGATGGCGTGCGGCACACCTGTCGTTACCTCGAATGTCTCCTCACTGCCTGAAGTTGCAGGAAATGCGGCTCTGCAAGTCAATCCCTATGATCTTGAAGCCATCACGGATGCTGTACGTCGTATCATCAACGATTACGCATTGCGTGAAGACCTTATAGAGCGTGGTTATCAACAAGCGCGACGCTTCACTTGGGAAGACTCGGCGCGCCAACTTCAGGTGATCTACCGCGATTTGCTGGCGTAGTGCTATAATCTCAGCGGTAGCTTTAAACATCCAAACAGGTCATTATGGAACAACAAGGTAAAACCATCACTGAGTCGCGCGTCACGCTCAGTATGTTGATGGGGACGCAGGATACCAACAACCTGGGCAACGTACACGGCGGCGTTATCATGAAAATGGTTGACGAAGCGGGCGTACTCACTGCATTACGTCACGCACGTGCCCCTGTTGTCACCGTTACGATTGATTCAATGACGTTTGTGGAACCTGTGTTGGTTGGCAATCTAGTTATGTTCAATGCCGAACTCACTTACGTGGGACGCACCTCAATGGAAGTGCGAGTCGAGGTAATTGCCGAAGATCCTTTGCGCGGGATATCAAGAATAACTAACACCGCGTATCTGGTCTACGTTGCTTTAGACCTCAACAGCCGCCCAACGGTTGTTCCGCCATTGCTCTATACCACTGACGCAGAACGGCTAGCTGGCGAACGCGCGAAAGCACGACAAGAATACCGTAAGCAGCAGCGCGAAAAGGAAAAAGATCGCCCATGAGTGCCCCTGTTGCTGCTTTCAGTGCGAACCTTGTTTCCGGTGAAGTGCCGCTCACAGTCGACTTTCTCGATGAGTCCAGCGGGGAAATTAAAGAATACCACTGGGATTTTGGCGATGGTTCTACCAGCCGTGATCGACATCCCTCACACACGTTCCAGAGTTCAGGTATCTATGGTGTCACTCTTGTGGTCTCCGGTAAAGACGGGCATGACAGCACCCAGATGCCGATCACTGCGCTGAAGTCAGCCGACTCGATACTGCCTGACTGGAGCAGCGGCGCAGTACAGTCAACGCTGCTGCGCATTCTCAGCCAGGCGGGCGCGCGTGCTGTATTGTCTGCTGAAGCCGCAGACTTAGGTTTGGCGGAAAGCAAGCCATTTCCATTTTTAGCCATTGTCGGGCAGATGGAAATGCGTATTGCTCTGATGCTTGCAATGATTAATCCAGCTATCGGTGGTGTGCTGCTCATCGGTCCACGAGGGACGGGCAAAACAACGGCCGTGCGCCTTATCACGGCGATTCTGCCTGATGTAGAAGTGAGTGACTGCGACGAAGGTGCGCTGCCAGAGGATATGCAATCGGATAATGCGCGCTTGCTCTATCCTGAATGTTATGAAAAATACAAAGCGGGACAGGCTATTTCGCACTATGAGCCAGTCAAACTTGTGGAACTACCGTTGAATGCTCGGCTGGAAGATGTGGTCGGTGGCATCAATGAGCGCATCGCCGTGCAGCAGCAAAAAATCCGCATCGAACGCGGCATTCTGGCACGCGCGGATAACAACATCCTCTACATTGATGAGGTAAATTTACTAGAAGATGAAATCGTAGACGCGATACTGGATGCTGCGGCGCAAGGTAGCTACACCGTGCGGCGCGGCGCGATGTCGGGTACATATCGTGCGCGCTTTGTGCTGATTGGTTCGATGAACCCTGAAGAAGGGCGCTTACGTCCGCAAATTCTTGATCGCTTCGGTTTGCGAGTTAACGTGCGCGGCTTGACTTCCAAAGAAGAACGCCTTGAAGTATACAATCGAGTGCGTGCGTATCGCACGAATGCATTGCAGTTCATCAAGCATTGGGAGATTGCGACGGCAGAAACACGTGAGGAAATCATTCTTGCACGTGAACTGCTGAAAGAAACCACGCTCTCTGATGAAGCACTGGATATTGGCTTACAGCTTGTCCAAAAGCTGGACATCGACTCGCATCGCGCGGAATACACCATGTTTGAAGCCGCCCGCGCCTATGCCGCCGCCGACATCGCCGACACCCTCATCGTCGGCGACACCGGCGGCACCACCTTCGACGTCTCGCTCGTCCGCGGCGGCCGCATCCCGCGCACCCGCGAGACCTGGCTCGGCCGGCCGCTGTCGAGCCACATGACCGGCATGCCCTCGGTCGACACCAAGAGCATCGGCGCCGGCGGCGGCTCGATCGCCTGGGTCGATGCCGGCGGCCTCCTCCATGTCGGCCCGATCAGCGCCGGCGCCGTGCCGGGGCCGGCCGCCTACGGCAAGGGCGGCACCCGGCCGACGGTCACCGACGCCTCG
>CALMZT010000207.1 GCA_937870805.1 uncultured Chloroflexota bacterium | reverse complement strand
CGTGGATCGGCAGGGTGATGGTGAACGTGGTGCCGACACCGACCTCGCTTTCAAAAGTGATGGTGCCGCCGTGAATGTCCACCGCGCGCTTGACGATTGCCAGCCCCAGTCCTGTACCCTCAATCGTGCCGACATTGGTCGCGCGATGAAAGGTTTCAAACAGGTGCTTATGATCGGCGGGCGGGATGCCGATGCCGCTGTCAGCAACGCGCACAAAGGCTTCTCTGCCGTCGACTAACAGATCAAAGCGAATGGTGCTGCCAGCGGGTGAATACTTAATGGCATTGGTCAGCAGGTTGATGATAGCATGATGCAGGATTTTTTCATCGACGGACGCGCCGACTTTATCTCCTGAGGACGAATAGACGAGTTCATGTTTCATGTCCGGGTCGTTCTGGAACTCGTCGGCAATCTCGCGGCAGAATTGATCTAGATCAACGGTGATGGGGACAAAGGGCGTTGCGCCCGCATCGGCGCGGTTGATGGTCAGCACGTCGTTGAGCAGCGCGATCATGCGCTGGATTTGCGAACGGATTTTGTCGAAACGTTTGAGCCGCTGGTCTTCATCCAACCGATCCGAATAACGTTGCAGCATATCGGTGCTGGATTGGATGACTGCCAGCGGCGTGCGGAAATCGTGGGAGACCATCGAAACGAAGCGCGTTTTTAATTCGTTGAGTTCTTTTTCTTTTTCCAACGCCGTGCGTAATTCCTGTTCGATGCGTTTGCGCTCGGTGATGTCGCGCGCAATGCCTTCAATCGCCACGATATTGCCATCGTCATCACGTACAAAAGCGTTGCGCTGCTCAATCCACACAAGCGAGTTGTCTTTTCGTCGCCAGCGCAAAATCAGCGGCTCCGAAGGCGACTGTTGAGTAAACAGTAGGGTTTGCAGCGCCGAACTGTCTTCTGGGTCAGTCAGTTTTAGCCACAGGTTCGGGTTGGCGTAGTGTTCCTCCGGGGTGTAGCCCAATACGGTTGTGGCGGCAGGGCTGACGTATTCAAATTCAGGCACAGGCGAAACCCGATAGCGATAAATAATATCCTGCGCGTTTTCGGCGAGGCGGCGGTAGCGGGCTTCGCTTTCACGCAGGGAATGTTCCATTTGTTTGTGTTCGGTCATATCGCGCAGGCTGAAGACAATATCGCGGATTTTTTCGCCTTCCGTAATCGGCGCAAGCGCGATGTCGGCATCAAAGGAACTGCCATCTTTGCGATGCACGACCATCTCAATGCGCGCGGACTGCCTGTGATTGACCACCGTTTGCAGCGCATCCAGCATCACGTCGGTATATTCAGGAGTCACGAAGGTAAATAAAGAATGCCCAAACAATTCATCGCTGTCATAACCTAATAACGTAAGCACGGCAGGGTTCACCTGTCGGATAATGCCATCAAAGTTCGCCAGAATAATCGCGTCGCTGGTGTTGTTCAGGATACCTTCAACGTGATCTTTCGTGCGGCGCAGTTCCGCCGTGCGATCCTGTACATGATGTTCTAGCTCGGCGGCGTGGCGGTTAATCTCCTCATAAAGCTGGATAATTTCGATAGCTGCCGCCGCCCGTTCAGCAAACGCTGCCAGAATACGCTGGTCGCGCTGGCTGAAGGCATTCAGTTCTGCGCTCTGAAAGTCTAAAACCCCCAGCACGCCGTTTGCCGTTTGCAGTGGGATCACCAGTTCAGAACGGGTACGGGGATTGTTGGCAACGTAATTGGCGTGCGTGCTGACATCCGGGGCGTAGACCACCTGGCGTGTGCGTACCGCTTTGGGCACCAGTCCCGTACCATCGAGATACAATGGAACGTCTATATCCATACGGTACTCTCCGGCGCGCGCCAGACGTACCATCCGGTTGTTCGCTTTGTCCACCAGCATCAGACCGCAGTCAACCTGCTCAAACTCCTGAATCACGACTTCAACAATCTGATGCGTGAGGTTGTGCAGGCTGTCGGCTTTCAGCAGGAATGACGTAGCATTGTACAGCGCGGCGAGTTCATCTTCTGCCTGCTTACGTTCAGTGATGTCGTGGATGATGCAGTAGAGGATCGTTTGCCCCTCGACATCAAGCGGGCTGGGATAAACCTCGACATCGCGCTGTTCGCCCGAACTCATCTGCTGGCGAAACATGAATGCGGTGCGCTGTCCCGTTAAAGCCAGCGCCATCTGTTCGACCAATGGCTGATCTGAAGCCAACGTGATCTCGCTGAATTTTTGCGCAGTTAAACGTTCGCGGCTGTAGCCGTAGAATTCACACGCCGCCGGGTTCGCGTCAATGATCGCCCACGTCTGCGGGTCAACCATCAGATTGACTGAGCGCGTTTCCTCAAACATACGGCGGTAACGGGTTTCGCTTTCGCGCAGCGCCTCTTCTGCCTTCTTGCGCGCGCGACGCATCTCCGCATCGCGTAGTTCGCGCTCTATGGCAGGGATGAGGCGCGGCATATCGCCCTTCAGCAAAAAGTCATGCGCGCCCGCTTTCAACGCGGCGACGGCAGTTTCCTCGCCAATCGTGCCAGAGACAATGATGAAGGGTAGATCATAATCGCCTTCCTTCAACACACTCAAAGCAGCAGGCGCGCTAAATTGGGGCATCGAGTAATCAGAAATCACGACATCCCACTGCTGCGCCTCCAGCGCCACTTTCATCGCGGGTGCGGTCTGTACTCGTTCGTAAATCGGAGTATAGCCGCCGCGCTTCAAGGTGCGCAGCAGCAGTGCAGCGTCATCCTCTGAATCCTCGACGATCAATACTCGCAGCGATGTCATCATCATTGCCTTCCGGTTCGTGGCGGCGCTTCATTGAGCACGAGCCAATATAACCCTAAGTTACGTATCGCTTCACTAAACTGGGCAAAATCTACGGGTTTGCGAATATAGCTGTTCGCGCCAAGACTGTAGCCGTTAATCAGGTCTTGTTCCTCCTTGGACGACGTGAGAATGACCACGGGCAGCAGCCTGGTGCGCTCATCGTCGCGGATACGGCGCAGCACTTCCAAGCCGTCGATCTTGGGCAGCTTCAAATCCAGCAGCGTGATTTGCGGCATAATGCTTAAGTCGCGCCCCTCGTAGTTTCCTGTCCCAAATAGGAAATCCACTGCCTCTACGCCATCGCGCGCAACTACGATGTCATTGCGGATGTTGTTCTTCTTCAGTGCCCGTAAGGTCAGTGCCTCATCGTCGGGGTTGTCTTCGACCAAGAGAATCAATTTGTCCTCCATATCATCCCCCTCTTAACAGATCATTATAGAGTGAAATAAAATGTCGCGCCTTTGCCGACGACGCCTTCTGCCCACACGCGCCCGCCGTGACGGTGAATGATGCGTTTCACCGTCGCCAGCCCAATCCCTGTCCCTTCAAAGTCGGTCATGGCGTGCAAACGCTGGAACGCGCCGAACAGTTTGTCAGCGTGCGCCATATCGAAGCCGTCGCCGTTGTCGCGCACGAAGTAAGCCGTTTTGCCATCGTCCTGCTGCTGCGCGCCGAACTCAATGCGCGCCTGCGTACACTTGGACGTAAATTTCCAGGCGTTGCCGAGCAGATTCTCCAGAACCACGCGCAGCAGTTGTTTGTCGCCGTTCGTTACCAGCCCTTCAGCGATGACGAACTCGACATCGCGTTCCTGCTGCTCCTGCAAATCTACTGCAATGCCATGCGCAATCGCGCTGAGATTCACCGCCTCACGCTGCATTTCGGCGCGCGACATGCGTGACAGGTTAATCAGGTCGTCGATCAGTTCCGCCATACGCTGGCTGGCGGCGCGCACACGATGGAGGTGCCCCTTGCCTTCGCTGTCCAACTGGTCATGATAGTCTTCGAGCAGCGCCTGACTGAAGCCGTCGATACTGCGCAGCGGCGCGCGCAAGTCGTGCGACACTGAGTAGCTGAAGGCTTCCAGTTCTTTATTGGAGACTTCAAGCTGTATCGTGCGCTCAGTCACACGCTGTTCCAGTTCGGCATTCAGGGTTTGCGCTTCCTGATACAGGCGCGCATTATCAATCAGCAGCGCGGCGCGGCGGGCAAGGTCTTCGGCTAATTCCAGATCATGGTAGCCGTAATGCCGCCCGGACTCCGCCATCACCAGCGACAGCACGCCCAGCACATGCCCGTGAACCAGCAGGGGAACTGTCATCGAGGAACACAAGCCAAGTTCTTCAAGGATGTCAACCATTTCCTGATCGATGCCCAAATTTGCAAACATCGCCACATTGATCTCAGGATAAAACTCCGATTTTCCGCTGCGCACGACCTGATATGACCCGGTGGATGCGTTGGGATCGGCGGGAAAGCGCCGCGCCAACTCGTAGGCATATTCGACCTTTGCCGGATCAGTATGCACAACTGCCAAACGCTGCAACCTGCCCTCATCGTCCAAAATGTCGATACTGCACCAATCGGCGATTTGCGGGACGGTAAGCTGCGCCAGTTCCTTCAATCTGCCTGTATAGTCGAAGGACTCAGAAAGCACGCGGCTGGCTTCGGCAAGGAAGGCAAGCTGTGTCGTGCGTTCGACAACCCGTTCCTCTAGCTCGGCGTTCAGCTTATAAATCTCTTCCTCAATCTTTTTGCGCTGTGTGATGTCACGAATGGCGCTGGATACCAACATGCCATCTTCGGTTTCCAAAGGGCTGAGGCTGATCTCTACGGGGAACTCGCTGCCATCCTTGCACAGGGCGTATAACTCCATGCCCATCCCCATTGCCCGCGTCTTCGGGTCGTTGAGGTAGTCCATACGCTGTTCAGGATGCTGGCTGCGAAAACGTTGAGGAACGAGGATTTCTACAGACTGTCCGATCAATTCTTCAGCCGTATAACCGAACATTTTCTGGGTCTGCATGTTGATGAGGGTGATATTTCCTTCGCGGTTGACGATGACCATCGCATCGGGTGCGGACTCCAGCAGTTCCCTGAAAGTCTTTTCCGTGCGCTTGCGTTCGGTGACATCGCGGTTCACAGAGACATAACCAATAATCTGTCCCTGTTCATTGCTCAACGGCATACTTGTGGCTTCAATGTTGATCTTTGTTCCATCTTTGCGTTGATGGACGACTTCAATATGATAGTTTCCGGTCTTTTCTAACTGCTTGAGTATTTCGAGTCGCTGCTCGTCGGTAAGCTGCGAATGGAGCATATCACGCGCACTTTTCCCCATAATCTCGTCGGCTGTCCAACCATAAATCTGTTCGGCTGCGCGATTCCAATAAGTCACCTTACTTTGAGTGTCCGTCGCCAGAATTGCATCGTTGACGTTGGTCAGTAAACGGGCTTGATAAGCAATTTCGGCGTCCTTGCGTTTGCGTTCCGTGATGTTGCGGTTCACAGACACGTAGCCTGTGATTTGCCCCTGTTCATCACGCAGCGCTATGCTGGTTCTTTCGATGTGCAGGGGAGTGCCGTTCTTGTGGTATTGAACGAGTTCAAGACGATAGTGTCCCACTTCTGCCATTTGTTGCAGTAACTCACGCTGTTGTGTATCGCTGATTTCCGAGTGCAGAATATCCTTCGTCTTTCTGCCAACAATCTCCTCAGCGCTCCAACCATAAATCTCTTCCGCTGCGCGATTCCAGAAGGTAACGATGTGGTCTTTGTCTGTGGCGACAATCGCATCATTCACGTTCGTTAACAGGTTCGCTTGATAGGCAACCTGGGCTTCTCTTCGCCTCAGATTCGTGATGTCCACTGTACTCGTAATGAACCCGATGATTTGCCCATCAAGCATAATCGGACCAAAGTGGATGGTGTAGTAAATGCCGCTCTTTGCCGAGGTCATCTCAAAACTCGTCGATTCTCCGGTCTCCAAGACTTTGTGAACTGCCTGCTCCATCATCGCGCGCTGATCGGGCGGCGAAAACTCGTAGATACTCCTGCCAATCACATCTTCTACGGTCAGCGGCGGCGGTATACGATTGGTAAACTGGATAATGCCGCTGCGGTCATAGGTCGTAATACCATCGGGCACGTTTTGTACAACCGAGCGCCAGCGTTCTTCGGACAGCCGCAGCGCCTGTTCGACACGTTTTCGTTTGGTAAGGTCGCGGCTGATGAGATAGTAAATGAAGCCCAGCAGCCCCACCGTCAGGGCAGTTAAAAGCGCGAAGGCGAACAACGTGCTGCGGGTAATCGTTTCGGACGCGGCGCGGCGTACTGCCAGCAGTTCGGTTTCTTCCTGCACCATGTCCGCGAGGACACGCAGGATTTCGTCCATAAGCTGTTTGCCGCGACCCGTCATGACGACTTCCTGTGCCGCCTCAAATCCCACATCCCTGCGCAAGTTGATGGTCTGCTGAATGATGTCAAAGCGTTCATTGACGAGCGCTTCGAGGGTATCAAGTCGCTGCTGTTGGTCGGGGTTATCAGCAGTTAAGCGGCGCAGACCCTCAATGCTCGTACCGAGAGTCGCGTTGGCATTGTTATAGGGCGCTAGATAACTTTCGAGTCCCGTAATAATATAGCCGCGCTGCCCGTCCTCAGCCGTGATAATCGTGGAGAGGGTACTTTCGAGTTCACCCAGAACCTCAAGGGTATGAGATACCAGTCGGTTCGTGTTGATAAACTCCTGAGCATTGAAATAGGCAACAACGCCAATAAACGCAACCATTACAAATACTAAACCGAAGCTGAGGCGGGTTCGTTTTTCAAGCGATAAATGCATTGCGACCTTCAAAAATACTTTTTGGCTCATGGGTACGAGTAGTGCAATGTGCGTTCTGAACAAGGGGATTAATCCCCTTGTTTACACTGGTTCTACCCTTGAGCCAAATTCTTACTTCACCTGTTATCGCCTGTTTTTCAGGATCAAGAATCAAAAAACGGGACATCTCTGCCCCGCTTTCTCTCTTGCTAAAAGCTCATCGCTGACTGCTGAAAGCTATCCGCTACACCGACGGCACGAGATGAATCACAGTCACGCCGTCGCCGCCTTCTTTCGGTTCGCCCGGCGTCACACGCGCGATCAACGGATGGGCGTCCACGACCTCACGCACGGCTTTACGTAGCGCGCCTGTGCCCTTCCCGTGAATGATGCGCGCAAAAGGCAGCCCTGCCGTGTACGCCGCGTCGATGTAGCCGTCCAACTGCGACAGCGCATCTTCTACGCGCTGCCCGCGCAAATCCAGTTCCAGCCCCGGTGATTTGCCGCGCGGCGTCAGCGGTTCTGGCGAACGTTCGTACAGCCGCGCTTGTCCGCGCTTGATCTGGCGCTTCTTGCTTTCGGTGCGCGGCTTTAGTTCATTCAACCCTGCGCGCACACGCAGCGTCCCCACTTGCACCAGCGCGTCGTTCTGCGAGAGTTCGCTAACGATACCCTCAGCGTTCAGCGTTTCCAGCCACACCACATCACCCAAACGCGGCGTCCAGCTTGTGTTTTCCGCCATTTCAACCACGTTCTGCACAGGCGTTTTGATGGTATCGCTCAGCGAATTACCCGCCTTTTGCAGCGTCATAATTTTTTCCAGCGGCATCGACGCATCACGCATATCAGCGCGCAGCCGCTTCAGTTCCTTGCGGAATTCTTCCATCTCCGTTTCGGCGTTGCGGCGTGCAGCAGCGATGATATTGCGCCGTTCGTCCTCAATCTTGTCGAGGCGCGCTTGCAAATCGTCGTTTTTCGTCGCGAGTTCGGCTTTCAGTGCGCTGATTTCTTCGTTCTGCTGGCGGATTTCTTCGCGCGTGCGGTGGATTTCGTCCAGCAGATCGTCGGCAACCAGTTCTTCAGTGGCGATCATGCTGCGCGCGTCGGTGATGATCGCTGGGTTTAGTCCTAAGCGTGTGGCAATCGCCAATGCATTCGAGCGTCCCGGCAAGCCAAGGATGAGGCGATAGGTCGGCGCAAGTGTCTCAAGGTCAAATTCCACGCTGGCATTGCGCGCGCCGTGCGTTTCCACGCTGTAGATCTTCAACTCAGGGTGATGCGTGGTGACAATCGTCGTTACGCGGCGGTTGATCAGATGCGTCAAAATCGCCCGCGCCAGCGCCGAGCCTTCCGCCGGATCAGTGCCCGCGCCGAGTTCATCCAGCAGCACCAGTGAGCGCTCATCGCATTCGCGCAGGATATTGATGATGTTTTTGGTGTGCGAGGAAAACGTGCTGAGGGATTGTTCAATGCTTTGTTCGTCACCGATGTCGGCGTAGATACCGTCGAAAACGCTGATCTTGGCTTCCTCGGCAGGCAGATGCAAGCCGCTTTGTGCCATCAACGTCAGTAAACCGATGGTTTTGAGCGATACGGTCTTGCCGCCCGTGTTCGGTCCCGTGACGACCAGCACCCACGTATCAGGGTCAAGCTCCACGTCAATCGGTACAACGTTGCCCCTCAACAGTGGATGGCGCGCCGACTTCAGCGAAATCGTGCTGCCCGGATGTTTGGTGTCCGTTTTGCGGAACCCCACCAGCGCAGGCTCAACAGCGTTCATTTCGTCGGCAAAGCGTGCGCGCGCGAACACCATATCGAGATACGCCAGCACTTCCACCGTCCGCACGATCTTCTCCGACTCCTCGCCCACCATATCGGTGAGCATTTGCAGGATGCGGCGAATCTCTTTTTCCTCGTCCAATTGCAGTTCGCGCCACTTGTTGTTGAGTTCCACCGTTTCCAGCGGCTCAATGAACAGCGTTGCGCCCGACGACGATGAGTCATGTACGATGCCGGGGATACGTCCCTTGTAATCCGACTTGATCGGGATGACGTAGCGCCCGTTGCGCATGGTGACAAGCTGTTCTTGCAGATACAGCGCGTTGGTGCTGGAATTGACCATGCGCTGCAATTTACTCTGTAAGCGGTCAAACGCCACTTTCAACTCGCGGCGGATCATCGCCAACTGCGGACTCGCGCTGTCTTTGATTTCGCCGTTTTCGTCCAGCACACGCTCGATTTCCATTTGCAGTTCGTTACACTCTTCCATCTCATTGATGATGTCGGAGAGCAGGGGATACTGCGCCTTCAGCCGCCCGATGGTGCGCCGCAAGGTAGTCGCGCGCCGCATCGTATAGCGGATGTCCAACAGCACATTCGGTTCGATGAGGATACCGCGCGTCGCAGCAACGGCGGGTTCGCGCACGTCACGCGCGCCGCCGAGTGTCACGTTTGCCTTTTCTGCAAACATTTTGCGCGCTTCGCTGGTTTCTGCCTGCCACGCACGCGCTTCGTCCAAATCAATCGTTGGACGCATTTCCAGCACAAGCTGTTTGCCCGCCGAGAACGATGTATGCTTTGACAGCCGTTCAAGGATTTTGGGCAGTTCCAATACCTGGATAGATTTTTCGTTAATCATAGTGAGTTCAGTTCTCAGTTACACATGGATGACAAGCGAACACAGAGGTTCGCGCTGATGCAAATTTAATGTCCATATTTTACGGCTTGACTTGTAAGAACGAGGCAAGACTCGCTAGTTCCAAATCATCCGTATTGCATATGCACGATGTTATAGCGAAGATTCAGCTTCGCCCTGGAAAATCAACCTGTACACGCCACTCGCCGCCCGCGCAGGGCAGTATAGAGGGTGAGCCTGAAATTGTCAATTGTGAGTTCACAAGGGGTCAAAATGGTCAGGCACGCACCCGATGAGGCACAAACCCCGGCGTTTCGCCAGACGCCACACGGTTCACTACGTCCAGCAGATCACCATAGGATGCGTTTTTCAACACATACGCGCTGACGCCGATGCCCAGCACGCGCTCAACATAAACGCTGCTGTCCCGCGCCGACCACACGATCATATGCGAACCCGGCGCAGCCCGCAGCAGCGCACGGATGGTCTCCAAGCCGTCGGATTGGTCAAGCCCCAGCGTCGAAAGCACAAGCGTAATGTCTGGTTGTAAGCGGCGCGCTTGAGCAATGCCCTCTACAGCCGTATCAGGTTTCCCTGCAACGGTATAGCCAGCGATGGTCAGCAGTTCTGCCATATCGCTGCTCAAATCTTCATCGCCACCCACCAGAAGTATGGTTGCCATCGAGTGATAACATCGCGGACCACGCCGAGCGCGCGATGCAGCGCGCCGAGCGGGGTTTCCAGCAGGGTCTCGCCACGGTCCTGTTCGGCCACGGGTCCTCCAGCCGCGCGACGAGGGACGAAGTCCCTGGCGCGCGCATGATACCGTGGCCCCCCTCTGTCCGATGACCTGAGAGATTCGGCGGCCCGGTTGCGGGCGCGCCTTACTCCGTCGGTGCCGGCGCGAGGCGTGCGCCGGGCTTTCCAGAGGCCCCTTCCCCACGCGGCCCTTCTGCCTGAGCGTTTCCGGGGGCCGGTTGCGCCTTCGGCGGCGGCCCTCCCGGCATCTGCCGGCACGGCCGCTCTCTCCCGCGCGGGATCTGCGGGAGCTCCGGTCTAGACCGGGGAAGGGCAGGGGCGCAACCACGCGCCGGCGGGCTGCGCCCGAGTTTACCGCGGCCCGACTACCGCGGCCCGCGCCGGCGGTTCAGCGCACCGGCGGCAACGGCGTGCGGT
>CALMZT010000206.1 GCA_937870805.1 uncultured Chloroflexota bacterium | reverse complement strand
ACGGCTGTTCCTTCAGATGATGCAGGCAGAACTACCCAACGTAAAGCTCACGTATGTAGGGCAAGATAAGCTGATGGGGACGGCTGGCGGCATTAGTTCGCTGCCAGGCTTGGATGACACGTTTTTGGTGATGAATGCTGACCTGCTGACGACGATGAACTATGCCGACTTGATGCGCTATCACAAGGAGAAAGGGGCGGCATTGACCGTCGGGATGTACGAGAAGAAGTACAAGATCTCGCTGGGTGTGCTGCAAATGGACGCAGACTACAACCTCACGGGCTACGCCGAGAAGCCAGAGACCAGTTATCCGGTGAGTATGGGCATCTACGTTTACGAACCGAGCGTGTTGCCCTATGTGCCGCCGAATGACTACCTTGATCTGCCGACACTTGCCAAGCGGCTCATCGATGACCAGAAGCGCGTCGTAGTCTATCCGTTCGATGGGCACTGGATTGACATCGGCAAGCCCGAAGATTTCACGGACGCGCAGGAACAGTATGAACGGCTGAAACACGAGTTTTTGCCGGAATGAGCAGGGTTGCCGCCGCCATTTGCCAAAAATAAATTATTGGCGGGAAGTGAGGCTACAGCCGCCACCTGCGGTGGCAGCAAATGGCAGACGCGGCGGCTAGCGAGGTCACAGCCGCCACTTGAGACAACAGTCTAGAGCAAACGTGGCGGCTCGTGTGCGGCATGATGGCTGGGTTTAGCTGAAGACAAAATCATCTCCGTGACACTTGATGCGAAATTGCGGCAGCGGCAAAAGAAGTGATTGCTGCAAAGTCTGAGGCTAATTCTGCGACAATGCCGCAAAATCAGCGATTTTGGGCGCATGGTTAGTTGCAAAGCTGCTAAACACCGTCGTTCGAGCATGACACTTCCTCGGCAATTAAGCGCTCAAGCAAACATAGCACAAAATGGAGCGCATTTGAGTTTCTTTTGACACTTTAATTCGACTTGTAATGTATCCGCTTATTTAAGCATCGGCTGACGCTGGCGTGCTGTTAAATAAAAAACGTGGTTAAGCAAATTCGACTGGGCGTCTGAGAGGGAGAGGCTGCGCCGTCCCATCGTCGCGCGCGCCACTTCGATACACTTTTCGATACGATATTCGGCAAAACCTTCTTCGCTGCCCCAGATGAAACTCGGCACTACTTTCGGGACGCTTGCACCCATGACGTTGCTGCCGACGCCAATGACGGTACCTGCCATGACCATTGTGCCGATGCCAATTTTCACATGATCGCCAACGATGATGCCCATCTTCTGCATTCCGGTATCGACCAGCACATCATTCACGTCAATGCGGATCGTGCCGTAAGTGTTCTTCAAGTCGCTGTTGGTGCCAATTGCGCCGATATTCACCCACTCGCCGAGATAGCTGTGTCCGAGAAAACCCGCGTGATACTTGTTGGTATAGCCCTGAATGATGGCTTCTTCGATTTCGCCGCCGATGCGACACACGGGACCAATGGTCGTGCCTTCGCGGATTTGCCCGCCGACGAGATAGGTTTTCGCGCCGATGAACGCGGGTCCCTGCACGTAGGTATACGGCTGAATCTTGACGCCTTCTGCAATATAGACGGGTCCGTCGCGGGCATCAAGCACCGATAAGGCATCAACACGCGCACCTTCGCCAACGTAGATACTGCCTTCATCGTAGAGCACTGCACGTGTGTCAACCTCACCTTCAACACCACTTTTCTTGAGATGCTCAAAATCTTTCTTGAGGATCGCGCCGTTGTGGTGAATCAAATCCCACAAATAAGTAGCGATAAGGGTTGAAAACTCCTCAATCTCCACATAGCCTGCAAGTCGCTCCATCAATATGTTCGTGTTTTGCTCAAGCAGATAATACGCCGCTTCTTGCGCCAGTTCGCCGTCTAACTGCGCGGCGACGAGGCGTCCAGCAGAAACGAGAATCCAGTTCTCAGCGTTGATATGTGCTAACTCGCTCTGTATAGCGTAAGTATCTAACAAGCAACCATTGATGAACAGCACGCTTTTTTCCGGTGTGATCTCAAACGGCGACAACATACGCATGTTTTGTTCGCGCAGGGTCGGATTGAGATAGGGACGGCACAAATAGCTGACTTCATAATCGCTGAAGGTGTGGGCGATGCGTTCCGCTAAGGTGAAAATGCCACAGCGCAGCAGGAACGTCGGGCGCAAGTAAGTCAATGGAGCAAAATTCGAATACGTCGCGTCTTCAAAAACGCACAAATCCATAAGGTCAGCCTTTGGCTAAGCGCTGCCGCGCGGGCGTTGGGACATCAGGTCGAATACACGCTGGAAAACGGTACGCATCTTTTCAGAGTCGTGACGCACGACTAGTTTACTATCTGGTTCGTAGCGTGGAGTCGTGCCACTTTCCAACACACGCTGAACAGCGGCGCTGATGAGGTCTTCTTCGATCAGCACGGCACGATT
>CALMZT010000205.1 GCA_937870805.1 uncultured Chloroflexota bacterium | reverse complement strand
AATACTACAAAGCAATCGAGGAGAGGCTGGGCATCAAGCGGTATCGCGCCAACGGCTTCAGCTTCAACATCCTCTGCCCCTTCCACGAGGAAACGAAACCTTCCGCAGCGTGGCACCGCGATAACCATTTCCTACACTGCCAGGTGTGCGGCACATATAACGCCAAACAAACTGCTGAACGCAAGGGCATTGACTATCGCCAGTATTTGCCCGCGCGTGAGGTTCGCAGCGGCGCGCTGGATGTTCGTCCAGCGTCACCGTACACGCCCCCCGCACAACCCGCACAACAGCCCCCCGCCTTTAACTTTAATGATTTCGTCATGACAGGGGGGCAAGCCAGTCAGCTTTACGTGCGTGACATTGACCCACAGGCGAAGTCTGACCCTGATTTCGTGCCTGTCGTTATTCCTTTCAAGCCGCTGCACAGGTTTGGTGGGTTCGCGGAGATCATGACCACTGGAAAGATGGTAGGCATCGCCGCAGCAACAGGCGGCAATAAGACGATCTTTTTAGAAACGATTGTCGAGGCTTACCTGAACATCGGCGAGTCTGTCTTGATCTGGTCGCCGGAATGGTCTGGGCGCGAATTGATGCAGCGGCGGGGCACTCGCTTCGGCGGGGTATCGATGGAGCGTATTCTGAAGGCGCAAGCCTACAAATACTATCAGGAACGCGGGCTGGCTGTGCCGTTCGACTCCATTCGCCCGCTGACTCCTGACGAACTGGAGGCGTGCAATGAAGCCAATGTCGCATCTGATGCGTGGCTGGCAGAGCCCTTTTATATCAAACAACGGCGCTTAGGGTTAGATGCTTTGCTCTACGGCATTGAGGGGGCAACCAGAGAGATTCGTGCGCTGGGCAGGACGCTGCGCGTGCTGGTCATCGACTACGCTCAGATGTTACGCCTGAATGCCCGTGACCCACAGAAGCGCACGCTGCAAGATGCGATAGCTGAGTTGAAAGACTTAGCAGGCGATATTGGAGTACTACCCTGGGTGGCTTCACAAGTGACTAAAGAGTCGGGGCGTAATGTGAATGCCACGGGCACACTGCTGGACGAAAGCAGCGCACAGTTTCTACGTTTCGATGAGTTCAACCTCGCGCTCACCTTGCAGATGAACTATTTCCCGATAGATGACATTAAATACCCACTTGCAGGACAGCATGACGGGACGGCAACGATCTCTGTGGTGAAGAATAACATCGGACGGCGCGGCACGGTCACAGTGCTGACCGATCTTGACCGCCTGCAATGGCTGGATGAAGAGACGCCCGCGCGTGAATACCATCCCAAGCCGCCCGGTTACAAGCGCAAACGGAGGGCATCATGAACCGCAAACCGCTGTTACTGGATATGTTCTGCGGCGCTGCACGCGGGTATCAATTAGCTGGATTTCAGGTTGCTGGCTATGTATAAGGGGGAAGCTGTGAAACTGCTGCCGGAACGAAGTCTGACGACGCTAAACAGCGTGCATTGTATCGACGCGCTGAGCCTGCTGCGGGCGCAGGGGGATAAGAGCATCGACGCCATTATCACAGATCCCCCATACGGCTTTGGGCTAAATAAGGAATGGGATAAGCCCGTTGAGCCTCTTCCTGTCCTTACAGAGTTCTATCGCGTGCTACAGCCTAATTCATTTCTGGCGTTCACAATGACCATGCCTTATGCGCTGAATTGGTTGAATATCGCGTTAGAAGTGGGGTTTAAGTGGAAAGAACATATTGCATGGATTAAGCGCAACACAGGGGCATACGGCGCGGGCTTATCTCACGGGCATGAGTCCTTATGGATACTCACAAAAGGCAAGGCAAATTACGTTGAAACAAAAGGGCTTTATGTGGATGTCAAAGTACCGGGCGTGATGTTTGATGTAATCAGTATTGAGGGCATACAGCGCCATATCTCAGACTTGCGACGTGAAATCAAGACGG
The DNA here is from genome assembly GCA_937870805.1 of uncultured Chloroflexota bacterium. Classification (GTDB taxonomy): domain Bacteria; phylum Chloroflexota; class Anaerolineae; order Aggregatilineales; family Phototrophicaceae; genus JACAER01. Next base: position 7,475 of record CALMZT010000205.1, on the reverse strand, counting down.
GCAAGAAAACCAGTTTAGAGTCTGGTAGTCGCCGTGACGAACACATTCGACGCGGCGGCACGTCTAACGAACGTTCACCGGAGTTTTCCAATTTTACAAATGTCTGGAGTTTCTTGCCTGAAAACGTGAATAAACGCGGCTTAAAGTTTCACGGTTCAACTAAGCCTGTCAAGATGTGGGAGCGCCTTTTGTGTCTGCTGACAAACAAAGGTGCGACGGTACTTGACCCCTACGTCGGCAGTGGCACAACCGCGCTAGTATGCCAAAAGCACGAGAGACATTACATCGTAGGGGACACTTCGCCTGAATATATACAAACAACACACAGGCGTTTGGCGCATCCAGGTAGTGTTGAGTTGAGGTCAATGCTTGCGGGTAAACCTACAACGTTGCCGCTGCACGCGGGTATCAGTCGATAAAAGGAGTTTCATCATGCGCCACAATTTTGAAGTGACCGTATACGAACCGACGCGCGCCGCTCGGTGTGGGCGATGACGATGACGACGATGAATAGGACTTCGCTGTTTGATCTCGATGTGCTTGCGCCAGCGCCAGAGGTTTTAAAACGGCGTGTGCTGGACATTGATATGCGCCGCGTGCCAGCCTACACACCCGGTAAGAACGGCGCAACCAGCAGCACGTTTGCCCAGGAGGATACATTACTCACAAAAATCCTGGTGGCGAAGGGTGATATTGAGCCACCGACTGAACAGGAGGTCATCATCTTTGCAGAGCTACGTTATCGGCAGTGGTATCAAACGAAGTGGATAGAGGAGCAGGGACAATGAAAAATCTGGCAGGTCAACGAACGCTGCGCATACTGGACTACATCCAGCAGTACCAGCGCGAGCATGGGTATGCGCCGACCATCCGTGAAATGTGTACGGCTTGCAATATCCCCTCGACAAGCACCGTCAACATCTACCTGAACCAGCTGGTGAAGCAGGGGATATTAGAGCGCAGCCCCAAATCGCCGCGCGCGCTGCATGTGGTGGTCGGCACCAGTGATGAGCGCGACTCCCTCTACCGTCAATATGCGGATTTGAGTGATCGCTATGTTGCTGTGACCGATGATCTGAAGCTGCTCAAAGAGGCATTGATGCCCCTTGTGAAACTGTGGGCAGGGAAACTAAGCGGACAAGGCGATGATGACGTGTTTGCAGTGCGCCTTGCCTACACGGGGACGGAACAGGCGAAAGTCGAGGCAGTGGTCAGTTATGCACAGATACGCAGGGTTATGGCGCTCGTGGGGGAGGACTAATGATTATTCAAACAACCAGAGACCTCCGCACTTGATCTGGTAGGCGGAAAAGCTAACGACATTTGAACCTGACTTGAGCGTAGAGCGTGGTATAATTGAGCTACGTAGGCAACCCATGAAGGTTGCGCCTTCAGAGCTTAGACCCTCTGAAGGCGCGTAGCCAAAACCACCCGCAAAGGTAGATTAGCTAAAAGGATTTTATCATGGCATATGTGAGCATCAAGGTATTGAGCGAAACGCTGAATATCGACACGATCATTGAGGACGCGCGTCAGGAATGGCAAAAGCGCGAAAACAAACGCCGCAGTCTTGAGAAGTGGCTTGTGCGACTCATCCCCATCGGCTTAATCATCATGGCGGTGGTGTTCTATCTGTTGTCCGCACCGCACACGGCAGGCATCGTCAATATCATCACGCCGGAGTACGGCAAACTGGCGCCTATCGCGTGGGAACTCGGCATTGTCATCGTCTCAGCGCTGATTGAGGCAGGCTGGCGAAAGACGATGGTGTTTGCGCTGCTGTGGACACTGGTGCTCATGTCGGTGTTCATCAACATTGCGGGCGCCTTTATCGCCGTGATTGAAAGCGGCAGCAGTGCGGCACTGTCCAGCGATACCTTCCTGCAACTCTTAGAGCGCTACGGCGGACTGCCTGCTACGTATCAGGTGGTGCTGTTTCTGGTGGTGCCGATTGGCGCGGTAATCCCCCTGATGGCTAAAGCCGTTGGGGAAATCCTCATCAAACTGGCAATGGGGCGTGTGAAATTAGAAACTGAAAGCGATGAAATGCGCTGGATAAAAGAGCGCACCCGCGTTGTCTATGGTGCATTGTTCAACGCCGCATTGAAAGCGGGCGCGGGGACAGCGACAGCAGGGAATTGGGCAAACGCTGTCACGAAACAAATCTTTCGTGAGACGGTTGTGCCTCAGCACGACCTGCCAGAGCAGGCATCCACGCGCTCTATCGAAGCGCCTCAGGTGGGCTTTGGCGCAATCGCTCATCGACAGGGGTTAGACAGTCCTGGACAGTCTGGCGCACTGATTCAGTCTTCTCAAAATCCCGTTGTCTTAGACACTGCGAACTCAAAGGACAACAATGGACTGTCGTCAGTGCGACTGTCGAGAAAAGATTTAGTGACATGGATGGAACAGCATCCAGAGCACCAGAGCAAGCACCCGCGCGCCCTGTCGAAACTCTATATGCTGGAAAAACACGGCGTCGAGAGCGACAGCGGGTATAAGTCCTTTGAACGGGTCAAGAAAGAAATGGGATTGTAATGAGTGTCACGGAGTCAGGGGGTGAGTGATGTTTTACTGTCCAGTGTGTGGGAGCGAGGTGGGTGAATATCGTAGTGGTGACGCGGCGAGCGTGGCAAAGGACTAAACGATGGACGCTGCAAACAAAGTGCTCAGGGCGCTGCGCAGTCTCAATCTTTTCAATGCGTTGTTTGATGATGATGATACGCACTGGAAGATCATGACGACACTGAAACAGATGACTGAGCCGATCCTGCTGGACAAATCATTCGTGGAAAGTGCAGCGCCAGAGCAGATCGCCGCTGCGCTGCGCGAACTCTTGCGCATGGATGTAAAGGAGTGACCGATGGTTGCCGCACTTCCAATCACAACATCTGTCAGGAAGAAGCGGCGCGCGGTGAATATCCAGCCGCGCCCGCATCTCTCGGCACGCTTGCTGGCGCGTCAGGATGCGCTCACGCGTCATCTGTTTTTGCAGATCAAACGTCTGAAGATTAACGATGCGCTCATGTGCGGGAATCTGCGTCTGGAATGGATTCACCCTGAAGCCAGCCATAAGCATTATGTGCTGTGGACGGGGGATGAGGTGATGGGGAAGGTTGAGGTGCGCGCCTGGTTTCCTTCCGATACGAAGGTACAGCGCCTGGCGGCAATCCTTGCACTGGTGGGTTTTACCGACAGGGCACAGCGTATTCAGGCGACTGTAGACGAGCTACCGAAGATTAGCCGCGTGAGGAACTTATTCACGATGGCAGACGAGTAGTAGTCAAATTTCGGTTTAGACCGCATTTTGAGGCGCAGGCGTGTTCCAAATACGAGTGATACGCGCTCGCCATCAGTGACATCTGCCCTGAGCACGCCGCTTATGATAAAGATGTCTGCAATGTTCGTTTAATTAGTCAGGAGCAGTATATGTCAACGCCAGTGCCTCAACCCATCGATCAAGCTGTCGTTGTGCAACACAATTTCGAGACGGATGAATTCACCGTCCATTCGCTCAAACCGGAGCTACTCGCTTGGATTGGTTCACAGGACTTCTGGCTCGATTGCCCTGAACCTGAGTGTAACCGACTGAAAGGTGAAATATCGCCTCTGTTCAACGAAGATGAGGTGATCGAGTGGATTAAGGGGTTGACTGTGCAGGACATCCCGCAAGAACTTCTTGAGAAGTTTGAACAGAAGAAACGGTTCGCGGAACGACTGCAAGCTATCATGGGCAGCCCATTTGAAGAGGTACTGCGTAGCAAGATGCGGCGCAATGGCGATGATCCTGAAGAGGAATCAGAGGGCGAACCAGAGGGTGAGCCAGAAGGTGAATACGCTATTCCATTCTAAGGGCGGGTGTTGAATATCCGCCCTTGATATTCCCAAAGCGCCAGAAAACCTCCTTACTTACGATACCGATGTAACTTCTGAACTCCAGGTCTGAGATAAGGGATGTTCTCACCTTCCCATACTGGCGCAGTGATGACGGTTTTGCAGGTTGTCCGATAACAACCTTTGTATCAGCAGATAAAACGCCTTCAAAACATCGAGGGCGTTTTTGATTCGACAACTGCCTTTCAAGCCGCGCTTACCATAAGTATTGAGAAAACGTTGAGTAGCAGGATTGAATGGTTGTGTATGGTAAGCGTATTTCAACGCATCAATGAAAGTGCTGAGCGGCGTAAGGCTGCAAAGAAAGCGGCGTATGTGCCACTGCCGAGAGAAGTGTGGAGAGACGATAGACCTGAGACGATCACCATCGCATCTGCTGGCAGCGGCACGCGGTCAACGATTAACGGCGAAACGTATTTCACCATCACAACGTTTGCGCGTCCGACTGAGATTTTTGCATTGCTTGCAGCATCAGGCATGTGGACATACGCCGACGAGTCGCCACTGATCGATCTACCGCAGAATGTGAGACGTGAGAAGTATTGCGGCTGGTGCGAACTGCGCCTGCCGTTGACGGAGTTCTCACCGCGCAAAGATGCCAGTGATGGTCGGCATTCTTACTGCAAAAGCTGCCGTGCCAGGCTTAAACGCCAGCGCTGGAAACGATTTTAGGCAGCGGTGACACAAAATGCTTGCATTCTGAAAACTTGATGTTATATTGAGAATAGAGAGAAGCTACTCTATTCGCCAACTAAAATTTTAATTTTATCTCAATGCCTCCGTTGGTCGTGGTACATGATACACCCCCGCATGTGTCATGCCGCAAAACTCTAAGGACACTCCATGTATCGCCTTCACTATGCTTTGATGGCTGTTATTCGTTACCTCGCAGTTCGCGTGCTCCCTGTTAGGGAAGGCATGTATCAATATCCTGAAAACGTCGGGTATGCAAGCTGGATTGAATGGCGCGGCTATTGCCTGGCATTTCGCCGTAACGATGGTTCAGTTCAATACTACTGGTAAATGACGCACCTTCTACGCATGTACCATGCTCATTTCGACAGGGCACTGCGCTACAGGATGACGTGTGTGCTGTGGTATGTGCCGACTCAGCATGTAAAACATCACCCCATGCGCTCACATTCTTCAGGAATACCTCATGCAATGCGGCGCTAAAACCCGGAGCGGACAACCCTGCCGCAGTGAGGCAATGGCGAATGGTCGTTGTCGAATGCACGGCGGCAATACACCCAAAGGCGCTGAGAGTCCGCACTTCAAACATGGTCGCTACAGTAAACACCTGTCACGGGAAATACGGGACAAGCTGACCGCTGGTGTCGATGACCCGATGGACTTGCTGCCAGAGCTTGACGTGCAGCGTGCATTGTTCGCTGATTATCTGAGCCGCTTTGAAGGCATTAAGCTGACCGCTGGTGACATCAACATGCTCATGCAATGGGCAACTGACATTGGTAAGCAAGTTGAACGCATCACGAAACAACGTAATGAAACAGCGCTCACCCAAGCAGAACTGACCTTCCTAGCGGCGCGTATTGCGGATGTAGTCAGTAAACATATTCATGACCCTGCCAAACAACGCGCATTTCTCAACGACATCTTTTCAGAACTTCCAACGGGAGATCGAAGCGCGCTTACCATCGCTGCCGACTCTGGCTGACGAACCTGTTGAAGATGCAATCACATGGATTGAAGAGAACTTCCATATCCCCGAAACTGAAGATCATCGTCTTCGATTAGCGCCGTACCAAAAGCGCGCGCTCAGCGAAGCGCTGCGCAGAGACGAAAACGGCAACTACGTCTATTCCACTGTTGTATGGAGCGACATCAAGAAATCGCTGAAATCGTGTATCGCTGCGGCGCGCGGTTTGTATGCTGCGTACAGTACCGATTGGGGCAGTGTTTACGCGATTGCTAACGATTTGAAGCAAGCTGACAGCCGTGTTGCCTACTACATGCGACGCGCGATTGAACTGAATCCTAAAATGAGAGCGGAATGCAGGATGAACCGCTATCTCATCGAGACGCCGCGCAACAGCAGGATTGAAGCCATTCCTGTTGACCCGACTGGCGAGGCAGGCGGTAATGCTGACCTGCTGATTTTCAGTGAATTGTGGGGATGGAAACATGACAGCCACCTGCGGATGTGGACAGAACAAACGCTTTCGCCGACGAAGTTTGGCAAGTCGCAGCGTTGGGTAGAAACCTACGCAGGGTTTGATGGTGAAAGTCCCATTCTGCAACAGTTGTATGAAACCGTCGTCAAGGACGAAAACCGCATTGATGACGATATAGAGTTATACGCGAAGGACAGCATCCTCGTGCTCTGGAACACCAAAGCACGGCTCGAATGGCAAACGCCACAATACTACGCCAGCGAAGCGCTGATCCTCACGCCTTCTGAATTTGATCGGGTACACGGAAACAAGTGGGCGCGCAGCACCGAAGCGTTTGTGCCAATGGACTGGTGGGATAGCTGTAAGGCGACGTTCCCGCCGCTGGCAGATACGATGGTGATTGCGCTTGACGCGGGGGTGAGCAGCGACCTGTTTGCGATGGTCGGTGTTTCGCGCTTGAGTGGGATTACCTACCCGCGCTATGTCAATACCTGGTCGCCTGAAGAAAACGGCAAGATTGATTTCGAGAAACCCTGCGCTGAATTAGAGCGCCTGCTCAATGTGTATCGTGTGGTGGCAGTGGTGTATGACCCCTACCAGCTTCACTATTTCGCCAGCCTGATTACGGCAAGGCGTCGTGTCAATATGCTGGAATTCAATCAGGGCACGAAACGGCTTGAGGCAGACAAAGCGTTATATGACGCCATTCGTGAGCAGCGCATTGGGCACGATGGCAATCCCTTGCTCAGAGAACACGTTGAGAACGCCAATCGTGAAGCGGCAGGCGATAACAAGCTGCGCATCGTCAAGCGTGAAGCCAAAAAGAAGATTGATGCGCTTGTGGCGTTGAGCATGGCAAATCATACGGCTGTAGAGCTTGATCTTGATAGTCGTGCGGTGGTGATTATGGACGCGCCTGATGCCATCAGTAACTGGAGAGGCTAGATTAGTGTGTCATTGCTGGGGCGTATGGTAAACACTTTTCGCGGCGCGTGGACTGGCGCAGTACAGGGCTGGAGTGAATACAATCTCATCCCGTCTGAATTCAGCGGTTGGGATACGTATCTTGCCCGCGCTGCACGTTACCAGTATTACACCGAACTCTATAACAACAGTGCCTACAGCAATGTCAATGCCATTGCGGCGGTGTTGAAAGCTCGTTACGGCTTGTATCAGCACATTCGCGGCGTGCGCAATCCTGTAGCACGCGATGTCGATTTATTCACCTCCAAAATCTACGGTGGGATGATTGACTGGACGAACGGCAAACAGGGCGCAATCCCACTGGTTGCCGATGACGACCTTCGCATGGCGGCGATTCTGCTGTGGAAAGCGTCCAACTGGGGCGAAAACAAGGACACCTACGTTTCCAACGGCGCGCTGTTCGGCGATACCTGCCTGAAGCTGGTGGATACAGGCGAATACGTATGCATGGAAGTTGTGCAT
>CALMZT010000204.1 GCA_937870805.1 uncultured Chloroflexota bacterium | reverse complement strand
CTTTAATCGTGATACTATCACCAATCGTTTGTCGAACATGCTGTAATTTTACGATGTCGGGTGACAGTTTGACGTGATCAGCCCCTGCATTTTGCGCTACGCGGCAGGCGATCACCGTTTCATTTTCATCCAAGTATGGCAGAGGAAGTGAAACTGTGCTGCGCGCGCCTTTGAGCTGGCATTCGGCGGCGATGGCAGCGATTTCGCTGTGAATGGCGCTCATGTCATCATCTTTGAACGCGCCGATGTGAAAAACCAATTCCAATTCAGTTGCGCCATTGGCTAGGGCACGCTCAGCTTCAAATATTTTCACCTCTGGCAGCGATGCGCCGAACGGAAAGTTGATGCCCGCGACAATGCCGACATCACTGCCTTTGAGCAGCTGCGCGCACATTGGCACATAAACGCTGTTGACACACACCGCTGCAAAGCCATACTGCCGTGCTTCGTTGCACAGCAGCGTTACATCATTTTTAGTCGCTTCCGGCGAGAAAAACAGTGAGTGCTCGATCATTCGGGCAATCATGTGGTTTTGTCCTCCCCCTTACCCTGCCACGTCTCGCGCAGCCGTTCTACCAATTCCGCTTTATAGTCTTTGAGTTCTTCTTTTAGACGTGGCAGCACATCCGAATGGCTACTGGAAAATTCCAGAACCAGCGCCGGATGTCCCTCTTCCAATTGCGATGCCAACGATTCAAGTTGATAATTTTTGAAGCCCACATCACGCAGATAGGTTGCAAAGCGTCCTGTCGCCCTGCCGATGATACCGCCGATGAGCGCACCTGTGCCAAGCGCAATAATCGAACCTATCCCCGGCAGCGCCAGCGCACCCAAATGTACTAAACCTAGCGCGGTGATTGCTGCGCCAAATGTGCCCCCCGCAATCCCTGTCTCGTCGGCGCTGATTTCGCCATCCAACACAACGACTTCGCCGCTGGTGGCTTTGGCAACAATCACCGCATCCTCAATGTCGAGATAATCTAATTCTGTGATGAAGTCTAACGCCTTGAGCAAGATGCTCCGCGACGGAAATACCACCACTACCGTCTCACCAGGCATGGTCAATTCTCCCACACGCATTCCTTACCCAAAGTATACCATTGTTGAACGCAGAAATTTACCACTACCCAAATTCCCTTATAATGAACACAGCATCATTATGCTAGAGGTGCTCATGCAACTCAATCTCCCGATTCTCGATAAACTTGCCAACAGCCAAAATATTCTCATTGCAGGGGCGGGCGGTGGGTCAGACGTCCTTTGTGGTTTGCCGATATATTTCGCCTTACAGGAATTAGGCAAAACCGTCCATCTTGCCAACTACAGTTTTACCAAGTTTAGGCTGGCTCAATTCGTCGGAGAGCCTGAAGTCTTGATTGAAGATACCCTACTCGGCGCGCGTGGCAGAGTCAAAGAGCAGCTTGATTATTATCCTGAAGGTTATCTCGCACAGTGGTTTCAGGATGTACGTGGGGAAAATGTCAGTGTTTGGATGTTTGCTAAAACTGGTGTTAAGCCGCTGGTCATGAGCTATGAAGTTTTGGCGAAGCGGTTTGGTATTGATGCGATTATATTAGTCGATGGTGGTGTGGATTCCCTAATGCGCGGTGATGAAAACGGCGCAGGTTCGCTTCTGGAAGATTCAATCTCATTAGCAGCCGTTGCTGCTTTGGATGTGCCTGTGAAAATCCTGTCATGTATTGGCTTCGGCACAGAAGTTGAAGATGGGGTATGTCATGGATTGGCGCTAGAAAATATGGCGGCACTTGCAAAACAGGGTGCATTTCTGGGAAGCTGCGCACTGACGCCACAAATGCCTGCTTTTCAACTTTACGAGAACGCATGTAGATATATCTGGGAGCAACCAAATCATTTTAAAAGTCATATCTCAACGCGCGTTATTCCAGCGGTGAATGGCGAGTTCGGTGATTATCATATGTATAGAGATCACAGCAGTGCGACAGGAATCTATGTCACACCGTTGATGAGCCTGTATTGGTTTTTTGAGGCGCAAGCTGTTGCAAAACAGAATTTACTTGTCAAGCCATTGATGTCAACAGAAACTTTTGACGAAGCACGCAGCATGTCTTCAGGTGTAAGAGACAGCATCAAACGTCGTCCCCGCCAACTTATTCCTTATTAGGTAAAGAATGCAACTCAATCTCCCGATTCTCGATAAACTTGCCAACAGCGAAAATATCCTCATCGCAGGGGCGGGTGGTGGCTTCGACATATTCAGCGGCTTGCCGATCTACTTCACATTGCGCGAGATGGGCAAAAACGTACATCTGGCGAATTTCAGCTTCACAGACCTGCGGCTTGCGGGGATTGCCAGCGAGGTTGAGATTTTGATTGCCGAGTTGCTGGTGGGCGCGAAGGGTAACATTCGGCATCCGCTGCAATATTTACCTGAACCTTATCTCGCACAGTGGTTTAAAGAAACGCAAGGCGAAGAGGTAACAATATGGATGCTTGCCAACACGGGCGGGTATCCACTGACACAGGCTTACGAGCATCTGGTGAAACACCTGAAAATTGATGCGATTGTTTTGGTTGACGGCGGCGTGGATTCCCTGATGCGCGGCGATGAAATTGGGGCGGGGACACTGGTCGAAGATACACTGTCGCTGTGTGCTGTGCGCAACCTTGATGTACCTGTCAAGATATTGGCGTGTATTGGCTTCGGCACAGAAGTCGAGGAAGCCGTATGTCATTACAACGCGCTGGAAAATATGTCGGCGCTGATTAAAGCAGGTGCATTTCTCGGCGCGTGTGCGCTGGCGCCGCAAATGCCTGCGTTTCAGCAGTTTGAAGCTGCCTGCCGCTACGTGTGGGAACAGAAAGATCATCACAAAAGCCACATCTCAACACGCATTATCCCCGCAGTACGCGGTGAGTTCGGCAATTATGATATGTACAAGTTGAATCGCGGCAGTGTGTTTGTGTCGCCGCTGATGAGCTTGTACTGGTTCTTCGATGCTAACACTGTCATCAAGCACAACATGCTGATCGACACCCTTGCCGAAACAATGACCAAAGAAGAAGCCTTCCGCCTCGTTAATGCATTTGTCCGACGCATGAATTTGCGTCCACGTCGCAATATTCCTTACTGAACCCTATTGACATCTCGTGGAATTTTTCATTAGAATGATTTTGTCTTGGCGAAAGATGACTCTTTCCCCAGATTTTTATCGACGCATAAAAAAGGGCAAAAATGTTACCTCGCACCGTCTTCAATCGCTAAAACAGTAGGTTCCTTTTCCTACTGTTTATAGCCCCTTTTTCGGGCTAGCAGATGGCTGACTCGTGCGTATGATGATTCTCAATTTCCGATACCCTTTTTGATGAAACGAAGGCAATTCGGTTTAACCATACACGCCGCACGGGTCTATTCCCGGCGGCGTTTTTTATTTCGTATCAACACATGGAGTTATTGAGATGGCGATCAACGCAAGACCTTATAACGGAATCGAAGACTTTCACAAGATGACGCACATCCTGCGCGAAGGACGTAAAGCCTCGCGGCATTCAGGTTACATTCACATCGGCGATTTGAACTGGTGGGCTTACTACATTACACCGCGCCATAACACTATGAACGAAACGTCTTACATCTGGGAAGACGATAACGGCGCGGTGTTGGGCTGGTCGCTGCTGTCACCCCATTACGGCTTATTCGATCTATTTGTGCATCCCGACGAACGAAGCAGCGAACGGCGCGCGCACATGCTGTCGTGGACAGAAGAACGCATGATAGAAGTACAGCGTCAGCGCGGCAAAAATCGTGTCGGTATCGGTTCGCTGTGGCAGGGTGACGACGTGTGGATGAACTTGCTGGCTAAGCACGGCTACGCGCTTGACACTGAGGAACATCAGTATGTTTACATGGTACATCCACTAGTTGACATCCCTGAAGCGACGCTGCCTGACGGCTTTGTCGTGCGCAGTGTGCGCGGTGAAGAAGATGTCGAAGCGCGCGCAGAAGTACATCGCGCGGCATGGGCGCGTCCGAACTTTGAAAGCTTCATGACGGCTGAACGCTATCGTGAATTTATGAAAGCGCCGGATTATCGTCCTGAACTAGATATTGTTGCTGTCGCGCCGGATGGACGATTCGGTGCGTCGGCGATGGTGTGGCTGGACGAGGAAAACGCGCTGGGGCATTACGAACCAGTGGGTACAAATCCTGAGTTCCGTCGTATGGGCTTGGGTAAAGCGGTACTGTGGGAAGGGCTGCGGCGCGTAAGAGCGCTCGGCGCTACGGACGCAACCGTATGCCCTCTTGAAAATGATCCTGTGGCGATGGGACTGTATACGTCCGCAGGATTTCAACCTGTAAACAAAATTGTGTCCTACACGAAAACGATTTGACACATATGCTACGAGGCATAAATCATGAACACCGCAACTTTGACTATTCGTGAAGCAAATCCAGAAACTGATTACGAACGCCTTGCCGTGCTCATCAGCGCTGCCAGCGTTCAACCTGTGACTGCACAACATATACGTGGATGGGATAAGAATAATCCCAGTAGGCAAATTCGCCGCCGCGCTGTCGGCATTAACGACGATGGACAGATCGTTGCCTACAGTGTGGTTGTACGTGAAGCGAGAAACGTGCAGTTTCAACGGTTTTATATCGGGATAACTGTCGATGAGACATATCGCCGTCAAGGCATCGGCACGCAAATGTTTGATGACGCAAAAGCCTTTGCTACTGAAAATGGCGCGCGCGAACTGAGTTCCGAAACGCTGGATAACGACGCCGACAGCTTGCGCTTTGCCGAAAAGCGCGGCTACCACATCCACACGCATTCTTTTGCGTCACATTTGGATTTAACAGGATTCGATGAGAAGCCATATGTTCACAGCATCCTGCGGGCGGAAGCGTCGGGCATACGTTTCTCGACGCTGGCAGCAGAAGGTAACACCCCTGAAGTGCAGTTTAAACTGTACACGCTCAACAACCAGACCGCGCAAGACAATCCAGCCGCCGATAAGCGCGAGCCATTCCCGACGTTTGAGATTTTTCAGCATCAGGTGTTCAACGCCGATTGGTTCAATCCCAATGGGCAGTTTCTGGCGATTGATGGGGATAAGTATGTGGGCTTGGGCGCGGTAGCGTTGGATGGCGGTATTGCCTACAGTGCTTTCACGGGTGTCGATAAAAATTATCGCGGGCGCGGCATCGCACAAACGCTCAAACTGTTGACCATCCGCTACGCCATCGCCAACGGTGCAAGCGCGCTGTTGACCGACAATGACTCAAAGAATGCAGCGATGCTGCGCGTGAATCGCAAGTTTGGCTTCCAACCACAGGTCGGCACGTATGGATTACGCAGCAAGCAGAACGCATCTGGCATGGCGCGAAATGTCAGGATTTGGCTCACGCTGTAGAACAATCAGGGCGAACACATAGGTTCGCCCCTACGACAAACACAATGATAGAAATGGGTGATGTGCAAGCAGAGGCTGCCTCAGTCACCCCTACAAGGAAATGAACCATGTCGATCTTAACACTCAACAACCTCAGTCAATCATTTGGTGCGTTCACCGTCTTCAGCGGTGCAACAGCCAGCGTGCCGCACGGCGCGAAGATCGGACTCGTGGGTCCGAATGGTATTGGAAAAACAACACTGCTGCTCATTCTGTGTGGGTTGGCACAGCCGTCTTCGGGCAGCGTTCATCGCGCGCAGGGTACACGGATTGGCTATCTACGCCAGGAAGCGATGGACGCTTTCGCGCTGAAAACAAATACGGTCTACGATGAAATGCTCAGCGTTTTCGCGGGCGTGCAGGATATGGAAGCCAAGATGCGCGAACTCGAAGAAGCAATGGCAACCGATTACTCCGATGCGCTGTTAGAAGAATATGGTGCGGTGCAGGAGGCATTCGAGCACATCGGTGGCTATGACTACGAACTGCGCATCAAACAAACCCTCGAAGGCTTGGGTTTCCCCGAAGAACTTTATGAGATGCCATTGTCGCAGCTTAGCGGCGGGCAAAAGACGCGCGCGCTGCTGGCACGTTTGCTGCTGGAACGTCCTGATCTGCTGATTCTGGACGAGCCGACGAATCACCTGGATGTGGATGCTGTCGAATGGCTGGAAACGACGCTGCGGGTCTGGAACGGCGCGCTGTTGATTGTCAGCCATGACCGCTACTTCTTGGATGCTGTGGTGAATACCATCTGGGAAATGAGCCGCACAGGGATTGAGAGCTATCGCGGTAACTACAGTGCCTATGTGAAGCAGCGGCAGGAACGCTGGGAGCGCCAAGACGAAGTGTATCAGCAGGAAAAGGAACGTTTGGCGAAAGAACTGGATTACGTCAAGCGCAACATCGCGCGTGCCTCGACCAATGCCCTTGCCGTTGGACGCTTGCGACGCTTGAGCCGTGATCTCATCGCCATTCAAGAGGTCGGGCTAATGGCGTTCCGCGAGAGCAAAAGCTGGTTGCAATTGGGTGTAGGCGCGGTACGTCCATTGGGGGTGATGGAAGCCGAGCAAGCGTTGAAGGAAATTGAATCGCCTAACCTCCGCCCGCCGAAACTCAATTTACGACTTAAGACTACCTATCGCAGCGGTGATTTGGTGCTGCGCACGCGCGATCTCGACGTGGGCTATCCCACCAAGCATCTGTTCAGCGCGCAAGACATCACACTCACACGCGGCGAATGCGCGGCACTGATCGGCGGCAACGGCACAGGCAAGACGACATTTCTGAAAACTGTGATGAGCGAACTTGAATCGCTCGGTGGTCGCGTCATGCTTGGCGCAAGCCTGAAGGTCGGTTACTTCGCGCAGGCACATAACGATATGCTGCCGGACAACAGCGTGATTGACGAACTCATACGCCACAAGAACATGCTGCCCGGCGAGGCGCGTAATCATCTGGCGATGTTTTTGTTCCGCAAAGACGACGTGTTCAAAAAGGTTAGTATGTTAAGCGGCGGCGAACGGGCGAAGCTGGCGATGGCGATACTGGCATTACAGGGCGCGAACTTTTTGCTGCTCGATGAGCCAACGAACCATCTGGACATTCCAGCACAAGAAGTGCTGCAAGAGGTGCTTGAGAATTTCGATGGAACTGTTTTGCTGGTGACGCATGATCGTTATCTGGTTGATCGACTGGCGACACAAATCTGGAATCTCGAAGACGGAACGCTGCGTGTGTTCAAGGGGAACTATCAGGAGTTCCTGGCGGCGCGCGAAGTGGAGCGTCAGAAAGCCAAAGAAGCACGCGCTGTCGCCAAACAGGAGCAGAAACAGGTGACGAATGGTAAGCGCAGCATGAATGGACACCAGCGCAAACAAGCGGAGTCGTTATCAAAGCTGGAACTGCAAATCGCACAGATTGAAACGGCGCTGCAACGGATTGGCAAGGGCTTGCAGAAAGCCAGCGAAAAACAGGATGTCAACGATATTCAGCGCTTGAGCCGTGAGTATTCGACAACGCAAGCGCAGTTAGACGAACTGATGAGTCAATGGACGGTACTCGCTGGAGAATAAAACATGCGGTTTAGAGGGCACGACGCGCCGTGCCCTTACAATGTCTATCTTGAGAAGCGCACTAGCTGCATATACGTTTCATAGTTTTGAATCTCGTCGGAAATGACTTGAAGCACGTACAGCGCTGTGGACTCGCTTTCGCCTGCTGACATGAAGCTGACGATGTACGCGCCATTGTCTACCCAGATCAGCCCGGCATCAGCGACCACGCGACCTACGGGGAGTTGATCGGAAGGCAGAATACCGTCTTTGCCTGTGTAGCCGTTCGGAAAGGTACGCTCAATAGGCGATTCGTAGTCAGGTGCAGAGATCGACAATAATGCGCGTGTGGCAGTGAGCACTTCCTGAAAGTGGGTATGCGCGACGAGATCATTATCAGTGCGTGCCAGAAACATATAACCGTCAGCGAGTTCGGCAGCGGTACACACGTTGTCAATTAGAAAGTCTCCTTCGGGGATACGCACGCTGCGCGATGCCCTAGCAATGTAACGTGTATCGACCATGTTGGCTGTCGGACTGTCTTCCCAGTTCCAGCTATATAGTCCTAACGGTAGAAACATCTCAAACGTGAGAAAGTCATTGAACTTCTCAATGGCGTTGCCTGCACGTCGAATACGCCTCCCAACCTCGTCCAGCAGTATACCTGTGGCGGGGTTGTTGCTGAACACGGCAACGCTATAGGCAGTAGAGCCTTCGTCATAATCCCACTCGTCCAGTGGCGTGTACCAGAAGTAGTAGAGGATGGCGAAAGCTTTGAAGCAGCTTGCGATAGGATAATAGTCGAATGGGTTGACCTGAATACGAAACAGTTCACTGCCGACAGCATCCAACTTGCGCACATCGACGCCCATCGCGCGCGTGCCAATGGCTGCTCGGACATTTTCCTCAAAGCGAGTTCGCAGCGGTGATGGGGAACGCGGATCAAGTAGATAGTTGGCGAGAGACGCACCGACGAGCTTGAGAAATGTTCGACGATTTAGACGCGCCATGTTCGCGTTAAGTCCAACAACGACTCAAACACCATATCCGGTGTGATGTCCATGCGGGCGATATCTTCACGAGTAGCAACCCCTGTGAGGACGAGCAGCGTTTTCATCCCCGCTCGCTGTCCACCGAGAATGTCGGTTTCCAAGCGATCACCGATCATCAATGTTTGTTCCCGTGTCGTGCCCATGATACGCAACGCGGTTTCTAACATGGGTGTTTCGGGCTTGCCGATGACGATGGGCTGGCGATCAGTAGCGGCTTCTAACGCCGCAAGAACGCTGCCCGCGCCAGGGACTAAGCCTTCAGGTGTGGGGAACGTTTTGTCAGGATTTGTGCCAATGAAATCTGCACCCCCGCGAATCTGAAACGTTGCCCGCTTGAGTTTTTCGTAGGTGAGCTGTGGATCAATGCCTGCTGCCACCACGCGCGCGCCGTCGTCTACGATCTCGAAACCTGCGTTAGTGAGAGACTCGCGCAATCCATTGCCGCCCACCACATATACTTTTGTGCCCTGTGGATAAGTTTGGTGCATATAATCGGCTGTGGCAGTGGCGGATGTGATCACCAACGACTCGTCTACGCCAGTGACGCCCATTTTTGCTAATTTGCCAAGATAAGCAGCAGGCGTTTTATAGCTGTTGTTGGTCGCCATTGTGTAGGCGATGCCGTTGGCACGCAGCATGTCAAAGAATTCGACAAGCCCTGGCAAAGGGTCGTCGTCGCGCCATAGTACGCCGTCCATATCGAGGACGACACCGCGAATTTGCGATAAATCCATGAACAATCCTTATTTGAGATCAGTGGAATCAAGAATAATCGTGACCGGTCCGTCATTGTGGATTTCAACCAGAATCATCGCGCCAAAGCTGCCTTTTTCCACGCGGCTAATGCCTTCAGCAT
>CALMZT010000203.1 GCA_937870805.1 uncultured Chloroflexota bacterium | reverse complement strand
AATCGCCATGTCGTCTTCGCCGTGAAAAATGTAGAAAGTAGGGGGCATAGATCGTTTTCAGTAATCAATAGATAGCGATTAGTATAGCACGGATGAGCGAAAAGACTTCCCTTTTAGCCGTAGAACTGCCAATATTCAACACCTCGCTGCCATGTTGCAAACAAGCTGCTTTGATCGCCAATATCTTCCCCTAAACCGTCTGGACAAATCTGTGGATATGCCTCAAAGAATGCGCGAATTGCAGCTTTTTGCTCTGGTGTGAAATCAGCACCCATATTCAACTTTTGCGTTTTCCAAGCCACCCCATGTGGCGGTGTGAGATGGCGTATTATTCTATTTCCTATATCAACTGCCTCAGGGTAATGGATGACCGCGAGTATATACGCGGGCAGGTAATACTTTAATCCTTCTGGCGTAAGGAAGTTGATCTCGATGTTATCCGCGATGGTCTCATAACTGAGATTTTGCCACTTTCCGACAATGCCGCGCAGCTCGAAATCATCCGTAGAGATGCGTTTATCGCCCGGATATTTCACTTTCTCCGTGAAGCCTGCTTCAATTTTGCGAATTAAATTTTCTTTCAGTTCTTCGTTCATTGTTTTGTGCATCATTTGGCAATGCTCGCAATAGCTTACGGAATTGGGGGTCTATTTTGGATTTCATTGCAAGTCGGGGTCGGTGTCAGGGTCAAAATCCTCTGCTAGTCCGGCGTGATAAAGGGCTTTCATTTCCTCACTCTTTTTTGCGAGGAAATCTTTTGAGCCATTGAATGCCTTATCCCATAACGCATCGTAGGCGGCTATTTCTTCATCGACATTAATCACATCTTGGAGTGACATATAGACCGACCTTTGATTTTGAACCTATTATAAACCCCAAAAAGCCTTGCGAACATATATTCACAAGGCTTTTTTAGCATACTTTTGCAGATTACGCGACGGGGATCGCCTTGTCGCTCTCCATGATTTCCTCGAACTGCGCGCGATCTAACGTTTCCTGTTCGATCAGCGTCTCGGCGATTTTATCCATCTTTTCGAGGTTCGCCCGCAGCAGGGACAACGCGCGTTCATAAGCCGCCGACACGATACGCTTGACTTCTTCGTCAATGTCTTCCGCAGCCTGTTCGCTGTAGTCACGCTCTCCAGAGAGTTCACGTCCGAGGAACAGTGAGCCTGTACCACTGCCGAACGTGCGCGGACCCATCTTTTCGCTCATGCCGAACTGGGTAATCATCATGCGCGCCAGCCGCGTCACACTCTGAAGGTCGCTGCTTGCGCCCGTCGTAAAGCGCTTGAAGATGATTTCTTCCGCAGCACGCCCGCCGAGCGCCGCACAAATGCGGTCTTCAAACCACTCGCGCGGCGTGATGCCCTGGTCACCATCTTCCGGCAGCGAGAGCACATAACCGCCCGCGCGACCGCGCGGCACAATCGTAATCTTATGCACCGGGTCGGCATATTCCAGCAGATGGAACAGGATGGCGTGTCCGGCTTCGTGATAAGCCAGCACTTTCTTATCCTTCTCCGAGATCACGCGCGACTTGCGTTCCGGTCCCATCAGTGAACGTTCCATGCTTTCTTGCAGTTCGCTCATGCCGATGGTCTTCTTGTTGCGCCGCGCCGCCAGAATGGCTGCTTCGTTAATCAGATTTTCCAGATCCGCGCCGCTGAAACCGGGCGTGATCTTGGCAATCGATTCAAGGTCAACGTCGCTGGAAAACGGCTTGCCCTTCGCATGTACCTGCAAGATTTCGAGACGTCCCTTGATGTCGGGGTTGTCCATCGTCACCTTGCGATCAAAACGTCCGGGACGCAGCAGCGCCGGGTCAAGGATGTCAGGGCGGTTGGTTGCCGCGATGATGATGACGTTCGTGCCTGTCTCGAAGCCGTCCATTTCGACGAGAATCTGGTTCAGTGTTTGTTCACGCTCGTCATGACCGCCGCCTAAGCCCGCGCCACGATGACGCCCCACCGCGTCGATTTCGTCCACGAAGATAATCGCAGGGGCTTCCGCCTTCGCGCGCTCGAACAAATCACGCACGCGCGATGCACCGACGCCGACGAACATTTCCACGAACTCAGAGCCAGAAATGCTGAAGAACGGCACGCCTGCTTCACCGGCGACAGCACGCGCCATCAACGTTTTACCAGTGCCGGGCGGTCCCACCATGAGCACGCCTTTAGGCACGCGCGCGCCAAGACGGATAAATTTCTCCGGCTCTTTGAGGAACTCGACAATTTCTTTCAGTTCCTCTTTAGCTTCTTCAATCGTTAATCCCAAACCGTTGACGCTTTTCGGGCGCGTGGCAACAACCCAAAATTCAACTAAAACTTGTGGAACGATGACAAGTTCTTCGCCATCCTGTCCAAGTTTTTCCAAACATTGCTCAACTATTTTACAAAGCGGATTGTTTGGCTCGTTCAAGCGCAGAATTACGCTTGTGTCCGGTAAAAAAGCCATCACAATCTATCCTCATAAATGTTTTCCCGTCTTAAGGCTTCGTCGGATAAAAATGGCTCGCCTCTATCTTTATGGCTGTTAACCCAGCGACGAAACTTAGCCAGCCATTCTTCCTTAGCTGCTGTTTCGGAAAAAGGTTTTTCCTTCGGTTCGAGTTCTT
>CALMZT010000202.1 GCA_937870805.1 uncultured Chloroflexota bacterium | reverse complement strand
GCACGCGATTTAAAGGGCGATGGCGAAAGACCCCGGAGAGCTTTATGAGTCGGCTGGTGAGTTTGCAGCGGCGCTGGGATAAATACTTGTTAAGTGAGATTGGGTAAAAATAAACCACTGACGCCCAGAGTCTATTTATGATACTCTTGGATAAGAGAGTTGGGACAGAGGGCGTTCTGGCGACCAACCGAAAGCGCCCCCCATCCTTCTCAGCGGCGGCTGTCGAAAGGCAGTCGCCGTTTCAATTAATGTTTTTTCTTTTTATCATCAGTTTCATCATCGTCGGTATCAAAGTCGTCATCAAGCCAGCCAACCATATCCCCATCAAACGCTGGATTGCGCACCCCGATCATCTTGGCTTCTTCAATCGCTTCATCGGCGCTGATACGTGCATCTTCGACATCTTCTATTGTGCGTTGTAGTAACCAGCGGCGGTGTCGATCCTTCTCACTATTTCTCAGATAGTAGAGGCGTGCTATGGCTTTGTCGCTGAGTTCACGGTGATCCATGAATTGCCTCCGCTTCCGCAACACGCATCCGATATGCGGGGTCATTTCTCAGACGTGCTTCGTGTTCAGTGCGCTGTTCGCGCATGAAGGGAGAATTCCAAAAGGCTTGCGCTTCCTGATGCGTGCGGTATTGGCGAAGTGCTTCATTAAGTGTCCAACCCACAAAAACACCAAGCAAGAGAATTCGCAAGTTGTTATGCAGTTGTTTCATTTCATGTTCATCCTTTCCCTACTCCTCATCCAATAGATTTTGCTGCGGTTTTGCTGCTTCGTTCTTCTGCTTGCGCACCTCCATATACAACTGTTGAACGGCATATCTCACAATGGCTGTCGTATTTACATCGCCATCGTTATAGAAAAAGCCAAGCATTCCCTGACTACGCAAGTATTCTGCAACCTCTTGAATTGCCTGATGATCTTCACGAGTGAGGCGCATGGTTGTCGCTGGTGTGGGTGGCATTCTACTATTCCTCAGATTACACTGTATTCGTATTAGTGTCAATAGAATGACAGTAAGTCTTTATGCACAATAAATCACTCATTCGATTCTACCCTCAATCCCCACATATACAACCTTATAGAAATGATTCACTGTGCGCTCAACCACGCGGCGCTTTCTGCCCAGCGGTGCGCGGTGTTCGTTTGGCTTATGGTGCTGGTCATTACAGAGGCTCCTTGTGGGCTTGATTTAGAACACCTAACCTGCTATAACACAAATACAGGTTAGACTATAACGAACGATTTATAACCTCTAAAGGTGGTTTGGGGTTAGATGATGACTGTTGAAACACTAAAACTGATTGGTGGGGCGCTGTGCCTGGATTTTGCCAACAGCGCCGATTACGAAAATGGCAGAGTGACACAAGAATATCTCCACACGTATGATGATTTTTTAGTGTGGTCGCAGCGCGTCGGTGTGCTCTCTGAGGAACAAGTCCAGCATTTGCGAACGGTGGCACAGCCTGAACGCGCGGCGCAGGTATTAGAGGAAACGTTGGGATTGCGCGATGTCATTTATCGCATCTTTTCAGCGGCAGTTGCGGGAAGAACAGCTTCGCGGAATGACCTTGAGGCGCTGAATGCGGCGTTTACGGAAAGCGTGCGCTGGCTGCGCATTGTGGCGGCAGATGAGGGTTATGCTTACCTTTGCGGTGGCAGCGACGACGATCTCAATCGCCCCCTCTGGTCGATTGTCCAAACCGCCGCGGCACTGCTCACGTCGCCAGAACTGCCGCTCGTGCGCCAGTGTGCCGCCGATGATTGCAGCTACCTGTTTGTGGATACCAGCCGCAATCGCAGCCGTCGCTGGTGTGATATGGATGACTGTGGCAACCGCGCGAAGGCGAAGCGTCATTATCGACGGACGAAACAGGCATAGCACGCCAATCGATATAATCAGCGAATTTTGACAAATCCCCCTACACTCGCTAAAGTAGGAGTTAGTAAGGTCATCTAACTAACCTCAAGGAATGCAAAAATAAAAACAGGTGTAATATTACAGTACGTAACGTCATTGAAAGGTACGTACACATGGGTCATGAAATCTCCTGGTTAGTTGATAAACGGGTCGTCTACGTTCGCACCTACGGCGAAATGACGATGAGCGAAATGAAGGAAATCAGCGTCCATGCGCGCAAGTTATGTGAAGAAGGGATTCCTTTTGTGCATGTGATTTCTGATGCGGCGGAACAGGGCAAAGTAGACGTGAAGCTGCAAGATGTCCTGAACTTCTTTCGTGGCGCAGAGGTCATTGCGAAGACTGGCTGGTCGGTGTATGTCGGCAAAACGGCGATGGAACGTTTCATTTTCACCATCATTTCACAGTTTAACAAGAACAACCATCGTACTTTTGCAACCCTTGCAGAAGCGGTTGCCTTTATCCAAAGTGTAGATGAGACCCTCCCGGTGCTGCCGATGCCAGGTCAGGCAAAGCGGGAAGGTCGTATGTCTGAATGAGGTGTGCTATGTGGCGTGGGATCCTGTTGATCGTTGTGCTGTTGGTGCTGTGCGTGCCGTTAGCGGTGTCCGCACAGGAGGAAGAGGCGTCGTGGTGCGTCTCGGTATGGTATCCTTCATCAGATGATCCTAACGGCGGCGACTCCGTAATGACTAACGCCGATGTCATCAACATCATCAACCCCTTCTGGTACACGCCGCGCGATGATGGCACGGTAAATCCCGCCGACCCCAACACCGAAAACGCTGAACAGCTCGCAGCGTGGCGCGAACAGGGCTTCGTGATTTTGCCGAGCATCTTCGCCAGCCTGTGGACGATGATTAGCACGCCCGAAGCGCGCGAAAATCATGTGCAAAACATTGTCGATCTCGTTGAGCGTATGGATTACGACGGCGTCGACATCGACTACGAAGGCTTTGCGTTGAGCACGCGCGACAACTTCTCGGCATTCATCGAACTGCTGTCGCAGGAACTGCACGCCAGCGGGCGTTTACTCTCGGTGACGGTGCATCCCAAGACACAGGATGATTCGCCTTACGAAGGCGCGGCGGCACAGGATTGGGCGCGGCTTGCCCCCGTTTCTGACATTTTCAACATCATGACCTACGACTACACCAGCCGCAACGAACCGCCGGGACCGATTGCCCCTATCCCCTGGGTGCGTGACGTGCTGGCATATGCCGAGACGGTGACGGATTTGGCGAAGGTGCGTATGGGGCTGCCGTTCTATGGCTATCAATGGATGCGCGGCAATCCACCGTCTTCACCCATTACCTGGACGACGGCGCAGCGCTTGATTGAGTCGTTTGAACTCGAAGTGATGCGCGACCCCGACGCGATGGAAGCCAATATCCTCATCGACGTGCCACGCCTGCCCGACCAGAATATGTACTTCGCGGACTCGGAGCAGTTAGCGGCGAAGCTGGCGATGGCGCGCGAAGATTTCCCGACGCTGGGCGGTGTGGCGATCTGGGGCATCGGTGGTGAAGACCCCGCGAACTGGGATGTACTGCGCGAGTACGCGGGGGCGTGTTCAGTAACGGCGAGTAGTTGAGATCGCCCATTAATGCCTTACAGCGCGCTGAGCAAGTAGTCGTTGTCCCAGCCAGCCATTTTGCGCTTGGCAGCAAGACCAACCTTGACCGATTTCTCCTGTTTGAGCAGTTGGGTGTGATGTTTCCGACGATGCTGTGTTCGACACAATAGTCGCGTTGGAAGCCGATCCGGGCGAAGCGAATATTGTGCGATCATGGCACATACGCCAGTCACGTAGACAAGCAGCAATATGACACTTTCAAGGCCTCAGCCAGTGGTGATGGTAATCATGCTTCCACTGCCGGACGTTTCAATGTCGTAGCGCAGGGCTGCGCCTTCATAGTTGGGACTTTGCAGCCTCATCCCACTGACCGTTTGATCATCAAAGACAACGCTAGAACCCCAGCCTTTCATCTGGACTCGGGCAGCGACGCCCGGCGGACGCCGGACGGTGAATTCGGAGCCGCCGCCACCAAGCTGGAGGGGAACCACGCCAGAAGGCTCGGGGAGCTCGACGCGGAACATGCTCCCTGCTCCATTGGCCTCCATTTCGAGGAGATCGAGACCGCCCAGTTCCGCAGTGACCTCCGATCCCCCGCTCCGGATCACAATAGACCAGGGGATGGCGGTACTGAGCGTGACCTCCGCTGCGCGCTTCTCCGTGCTTGGAATCCACAGGCGCCGTGGATAGCGGATCGTAACAACGCCCTGTTTGACCTTCACGTCTGGCGCAGGTCCCTCAAAGCGGGCCTGGTAGAGCGCGCCTGCAAGATCCCCGCCACGCAAGGTCAGTCGGACACCTTCGGAGGGGAAGACAAGCCGGGCACTTTCCAGATCGCCCAGCGGCGCGGAGAAGATTCCCACATCGTCCACCGACGCCTCTCGCAGCCGCGCAATTTCGTCCCTGGCGAGCGCATTGCTGCGTTGAAGAAACTCCAACAGGAAAACCTTGTGCTCGTCGTCGTAGTTGTCCGCCAATTCCTCCCATGCTTTCCCAAGAGAAGCGAAAAGAGGACCCATCTCCTGCCCGCTGTCCGCGCCTTTTGCGAGCCTCACGATCACCCGACGCCCATCGTTGGGGTCGCGCTCCCGGCGCACAAGTCCAGCCTTCTCCAGGCGGTTGAGAATAGCCGTGAAGGTTCCGGTTGTGAGTCCCATGAGATTAGCAAGCTGACCAGCGGTAGCCTCACGGGTGTTCTCCAGAATATCGATGACTTGCATATCCGTATCGGTCATCTCGATTCGCGCCGCCGCTGCTCGGAAGAAGGACGCACCTAGTCCATAGCTCTGCCGAAGCTCATTCACAAGTTGTCCGAGAATTTCGGGTTGTTTATTCGGTGAACGTATTGGCAATTTTGATGTCTCCATTTCACGGAAAATAACTTGACTTTAAAGTTAAATTTACGTATTATAGATTGAGTATCTAGTAATGTTCTATGTTGTTCGCTGGATATTCAAGCTGAATGTATTGTAGCATAGGAAGGCGCAAGCGGAAAGGAGTGAAGTATATGCAAAATCAGGCAATTCAAGTAAAAGGGCTGCAAAAGTCCTACAAGAAGATTCATGTGCTAAAGGGCGTAGATTTCGAGGTGGAAAAAGGCAGTATTTTCGCGCTGCTCGGCTCCAACGGCGCGGGCAAGACGACGATTGTCAAAATCCTCACCACGCTGCTCAAACAGGATGGCGGGACCGCCGCCGTAAACGGATTCGACGTTGCGTCAAAGCCCGACAGCGTGCGGCAGTCAATCAGTCTGACCGGGCAGTTTGCCGCCGTGGACGAGATCTTGACCGGGCGAGAAAATTTGATCATGATCGCCAGGCTGCGGCACCTCAAAAATCCGCGCCAGGTCGCGGATGAGCTACTGAACCGCTTCGCACTGATCGATGCTGCCGACCGCAAAGTTTCCACCTATTCGGGCGGTATGTCTCGCAGACTCGACATCGCCATGAGCCTTGTGGGAAAACCGCAGCTTATTTTCCTCGACGAGCCGACCACCGGGCTTGACCCCGAGGGGCGCATTGAGGTTTGGAAGATGATCAAAGAGCTTGCTGACAGCGGCGCGACGGTATTCCTGACCACTCAGTATATGGATGAGGCTGAACAGCTTGCCGACAGAATTGCCATTCTGCATGAGGGCAGGATTATCGCCAACGGCACGCTCGCAGACCTGAAAAAGCT
>CALMZT010000201.1 GCA_937870805.1 uncultured Chloroflexota bacterium | reverse complement strand
CGGCAAGTGGGGCGCCGAGATCGCTGTGACCGAGCAGGGTGGTGGCGAGGCGAAGGTGCAGGTCCCGTTCGACGTGCTGGCGGAGTCGAAGTCTGCAGCCCTCGGCTCGCAAGCGCCGCGCACTCAGAACGACACCGCCGCGACGAACACGGTCGGCGGCCGATCCTGGGAAGCCGCGACGGCGGCGGATTTCGGCGCGTTCCAGCAGATAACCGATACTTTTATCGACCAACTCGCCATCTCCGCAGACGATGTAATGTTGTTCAAGTCGATCAATGGTCATCTGTGTGCGGCGGCGCTGACGGATTTCGCGCGTTGCCGGACTCACGAAGAAGGCGGCAATCGCTTGAATGGCGAACGCATACGCGCTGATGCCCGTAACCACCAGGAGAATAGTAAACGCGCGTCCCACATCGGTACGTGCATAAATATCACCGTAGCCGATGGTAGCCAGCGTAATCACCGTGAGCCAGATCGCGTCGAGAAACCGCAGGTTTTCGAGTATCATGAAGCCGATAACGCCTGTCGGTAGCAGGATGGCGACGGCGACTAAGGCAATACGTAATTGGCGCAGATTTTCTTGAAACGCATTCATAATGAAACCGTTTGCTTAAACGACCTGCGCTTATTATAGGCATATTAGAACTTTATGCTTGCGACAGACAGAGGCACTTAATCTGGACTTTCGCTTTGATGCTGTGTCCTGATATTGAGCCAACAGTCTCCTGTTTTTCTCCCTCTCTCCGCTGGCGGGGAGAGGGTTGGGGAGAGGGGTAAATTGAACCTATAAGCGAAAATCCTGTTAATGAATCTTTGGGAAAGAAGGTTCGTAAACGTAATTGTGTGCGGAAAGTATAGCTTCGCACTTGCGCTGCTTGTGGCGAGTGCGACAGATGGAGCAGGAAAATAGAGAGTGGAAGGTGCTGGAACGTTGGGGAGATCAGATTCAGAGAATGAGGTTGAGGTTTATTTCCCGGATCGGAACCAACCTAGAAGGCGATTGACCATGCTGCGTTTTTCAGCCATACCCTGTTTGTATTCCTGTTGCAGTTGGTGAGTCAGATATTCAAGTTCTGTGACACGCATACGCGCGCCGTTCACAACCACCCATTCGTGATCTAAGGCCCGCAGGTCTTTGGGCTGCCGCTTGTAGAGTTGTGCGTAGGCTTCCAGATAATGCAGCATTGCCTTTTCAGAATTGACCATACTTCACCTCCCAACATCTATAACTTATTGTAACGCAGTGCTTTGACACGTTGATGAAAAGTTTGTAAATTGCAAGGAACAATTGCCCCCGTTTATAATTTTGCTTCCAAAAAGCATTATTTCAAAGGAATTTTGCATGAATTTTTCGCGAACCGATTATGAGCAGGCTGCCGCTGTTATTCGACGTTATACGCAGCAGCCGCCGCGTGTAGGGTTGGTGCTGGGTTCTGGTTTGGGCAGGCTTGCCGATACGTTGGAGGAGGCGACGGTTATTCCGTATGAAGACATCCCCGGTTTCCCGCGTTCTACCGCGCCGGGGCACAGCAGCAAGCTGGTCATCGGACGCTTGGAAGGGCAGATTGTCGTCGCACAGAAGGGCAGGGCACATTTCTATGAAGGCTATTCGCTGCAACAGGTGACGTTTCCGATTCGCGTCATGCATTTTTTAGGTGTTGAGACGCTGATTTTGACCAATGCAGCCGGGGGGATCAATCAAGGTTTTCAGGTGGGCGACATTATGATTCTGAACGATCATATCAATTTTATTGGTATGGCGGGCTTTAATCCCCTCGTCGGTCCAAATGATCCTGATATGGGTGCACGCTTCATTGGCATGACGCACACCTATGACCGCGAACTAGCGCTCTGTGCGCGTGACATCGCAGAGGGTGCGGGGATACGAATTCATGAAGGTGTATACTGCTGTCTTGCGGGACCGAGTTATGAAACCCCCGCCGAAATTCGGATGCTGCGCACGCTTGGCACCGACGCTGTGGGTATGTCAACGATTCATGAAGTGCTGGTCGCGCGGCACATGAAAATGCGCGTGCTGGCATTTTCGAGCATCACCAATATGTGTCTTGACAGCATTGACGACGAGGGTG
>CALMZT010000200.1 GCA_937870805.1 uncultured Chloroflexota bacterium | reverse complement strand
GCGGAAACGCTCCTGTACGGTTCTTAAGGGGCTGAAGGGCAGCAATGCCCTTCGGCTACCTGACGAATTTTAGAACGAATATCGGACGTGTTCATGAGGCTCCTCCTCACACAACTGGTTCCGCCAGCACGTCGAGCACAACGCTCAACCAAACGGGGACAGCGCAGAGGAGGGCACCAGTCAAACAAAAAAGCCGACCTGATTGATCAGCTTCTAGTGGAGGATGTCCTGTTGGAGAGGCTTTTTAGGCGGTGGTTCGGCAGTCCCGTCCGCAGGATGGTACTGGCGTACCGCCGCTGGTGTTTGACTGGGAGGAAGCCCGCGCTGTACTATCGCCGCGCCGACGTTGTGCGAGGTAAAGTCTTATAGGTCAAAAATGAGAGTGAGATTGTTGTACTTGGAGGCAAATTTATTACACCATTCAAAATGGCGTACATATCAAAGCGGGATAATAACTTGAAGCGTATTCTTGCCAGAAGAGAGTAAATTAAGCAACAGGCGTGCTTCAGTCACTGATATGTTTACTGATTGTGGTTAAAAGTTCCTTCAGCACATAGGGCTTGGTGAGGTAAGCTACTGCGCCCAACTGCAATCCATGTTCAATAATATCTGGCTGATTTTGTGCGGATAAGAGAACAACCGGGATACTGGCAGTTTGTGGGTTCTGACGTAGCCCGGTAATCACGCCAAATCCATCCGTATCGGGCATGTTAACATCGGAAATAATCAGGTGAGGCTGATGGTGTTGTGCCAGCAAAATACCATCTCGCCCATTGGCAGCCCCAATTACTTCATACGCTTCAAAAGTAAGAATTTCCAGCAGTTCTTTCCGCAGTATGGTATCGTCCTCAATTACCAGTACCTTCTTCATAAGAGTTTCGCTTTGAATCAGTTAGGGATCGGAATTGTGACGATAAATTTGGTTCCAACTCCTTCCTGACTTTCAAAAGAAATTGCCCCACCGTGTAAATCGACGGACTGTTTGACAATTGCCAGCCCCAATCCAGTGCCTGAGATTTGTTTTGCGTTTTTCGCCCGGTGGAAGGCTTCAAACAGGCGCGCCTGATCAGCCTGTGGAATGCCAATCCCGTGATCCTGGATACGAAAAGAAACATGGTCGGAAGCACAGTCCAGAATAAAGTCAACTGCTTTGCTATCCGGCGAATATTTCACGGCATTCGAGAGTAGATTGCTCAGAATATGTCTGAGTAATTTAGGGTCAAGGGATGCTGTACTGCATTTCCCTTGACTTGAAAAATCGATTTGATGGGTTGTGCTGATGACCGGTTGCATTTCCTCAATAATACTCTCACAGAACGCGAGTACATTCAGGGGAACAGGATTAAATTCGAGTTTTCCCGATTCCGTCTGACCAATCATGAGGATGTCGTCCAGCATAGTGACCATCAACTTGATTGTGTCATAAATCTGGGCATACTTGGCCTGTTTTCGTTCATCCGTCAGTTTGTCACTGTAATGTTGAATCGTGCTAACGGCGCTCTGGATAACAGTCAGGGGATTGCGCAGATCATGAGCCGCCATCGACAAATAACGGGATCGCAGTTCACTCAATTTCATTGCCTGGTCGAGCGTCTGTTGTAATTGCTTTTCAGCAAGTTTGCGTTGGGTAATATCATGCCCAACACTCTGATACTCGACAAAGTTACCTGACTCATCAAATAGTATCCGATCAACCCAGAGATGCCAGCGAACCTGTCCATCGAGTCTAGCGTCGCTAATTTCGATGGAGGCGACGGGATTCTGACGATTAAGAGAAGCAAAGTGTTGCTCCAAACGGGCTTGCTCTACACTGGCGCGATTGGGAAGCAGGTTAAAGAAACTGGTGCCAAGTAGCTCCTCCGGGGTTCGATTGAAGTTCTCGCAATATGCCTGATTGACGAACGTCAGGATACCCCCTGGCAAATAGCGGCATACCAAGTCAGTCTGGTCTTCAACGATTGCCCGATAGCGCGCTTCACTACGCTGCAATTCAGCCGTGCGTTCTGCGATTCGTTGTTCAAGTTCACCGGCATGATGCTGGATTGCCTCATAAAGTTGGGCATGTTCGATAGCAAGAGATGCCTGATCCGCGAAAGCTTGCAGGCGTTGGGCATGAAAGTCTTTAAAAAAGCCCGGCTCGACACTATCCAGATTCAGAAAACCGATCACCTGCCCATGCGACCGGACAGGGGCGGCGACATAGGACTTCACCCGATCCGTCAGGGGATTGCGAATCCAGTCAGCGAACTGATCGGTGTCAGGTATCAAGAACGGCGAGCCTGTAACAAACATCTGGTGGAGATTCGGCGTCTCGGTGATGGTGACGGTGAGATTGCCCTGCGCCACCGCCACGGTATTCGAACCGCGTTGTTTGCGGATGCCGATGCCAACGGCGCGCTCGCCGTTGGCACGCGAGATGCGGCGGATGTCGTCCAGCCCGTCCTCAATCTCGGCCACCTGCTTGAGCAAGATACGGCTGTAGAACG
>CALMZT010000199.1 GCA_937870805.1 uncultured Chloroflexota bacterium | reverse complement strand
AACGTCGACAGCCTCACCGGTCGCTTCGATGCGGACAGCCCCGCGATCCAGGAGGATGCGCGCCACCCCGACGCGCCCAGCACCGTGTTCGGGTACATCTGCGCGGCGCTCGACCGCCGGCGCCGCGCGGGCCACCCGCCGTTCACCGTGCTCTCGTGCGACAACTTACAGGGCAACGGCTCGATCGCGCGCACCGCCGTCACATCCTTCGCGCGCCTGTGGGACGACGGCCTGGCGAGCTGGATCGAGGCGAACGTGGCGTTTCCGAACGGGATGGTAGACCGCATCACGCCGCAGACGACAGCCGCCGACCGCGAGCTGGTGGCCGAGAAGTTCGGCATCGAGGACGCTTGGCCGGTGATGTGCGAGCCGTTCACGCAGTGGGTGATCGAGGACACCTTCTGCAACGGCCGGCCCCCGCTGGAGCAAGTGGGCGTGCAGATCGTATCGAATGTCCACCCCTACGAGACGATGAAGCTGCGCCTGCTGCAGATGGACGACGCACGCGAGGGGTGATGTTCAACATCTCCAGCACTGTCTGCTCGGATTTAGGCTGCTGCTGCTGTTTCTGCTGTTAGGGATGCTGGCAGGTTCCGATGGGCTGCTGGGAATCCAGTTTGACTTCCCCTGGATCGCACACGGCATCGGCGTCATCGCCTTAGCCTTTATCCTATTTTCGGGCGGGCTGGAAACCTCGTGGCATGAAGTGCGCCCTGTCTTGCGTCCGGGACTAGCGCTGGCTTCGGTGGGCGTCCTCATCACAGCACTGTCTGTCGGCTGGTTCACCTCGACGTTTCTCGGCTTCACGTTAACAGAAGGCATTTTGCTGGGCGCGATCATCGCCGCGACTGACGCCGCCGCCGTCTTCTCGGTATTGCGCGGCAATAATGTACGTCTCAAGGGCAAGTTAACACCGCTGCTGGAAATGGAATCGGGCAGTAATGACCCGATGGCAGTCTTCCTCACCATCGGCATGATAGAACTCATCACTTATCCAGAACAACCTGTCACCAGTTTGATTCCGCTGTTCGTGATGCAAATGGGTATCGGGCTGGTCATGGGCATCGTGGCGGGCAGGGTCATGGTCTTCTTAATCAACCGCCTGCGTCTGGAATATGACGGCTTGTACCCTGTGCTGACGGTTGCGCTGGTACTGCTGACCTATAGCGTCACGGCACTGCTGCATGGCAACAGCTTTCTTGCCGTGTATGTCGCCGGAGTCGTCGTTGCGCAGCGAGATTTCATCCACCGTCGCAGCCTCATCCAGTTTCACAGCGGCGTTGCCTGGCTGATGCAAATCGTCATGTTTGTCACACTGGGGCTGCAAGTCTTCCCATCGCGCCTCTTTTCGGTGATTTTCAACGGACTGTTGGTCACGCTGTTTCTCATCTTCATCGCGCGCCCTCTCAGCGTATTCCTTGCGCTGGCGTTTGAGCGCTTTAATGTGCGCGAGAAATTATTCATCTCGTGGGTTGGGCTGCGCGGCGCAGCGCCCATTGTCCTCGCCACCTTTCCCCTGCTGGCAGGCGTCGAGAAGTCCGATATGATTTTTCATCTCGTCTTCTTTATCGTACTCACGTCGGTGCTGCTGCAAGGCACACTCATCGTGCCGATGGCGAAATGGCTGCGCGTGTATGACAGTGATACACCTCCGCCGCAATCCCCGCTGGAGTTGGTTACTGACGACAGCGCTCTCGCCAATGACCTGTTAGAGATCACCGTGCCACAAGACTCCCCCGCACGGGGCAGGCGCTTGCTTGACCTCGGCTTGCCGAAAGACGTGTTGGTGATGCTGATTGGGCGCGGCGATCAAATGGTGGTGCCGCGCGGCGATACGCTGATTCATGCGGGCGATAAAGTGCTGCTGTGGGCAAGTGAAAACACGCGCCAGCAGGTGCGTCAAAAGCTGGAAGGTGATAAGGTATTGGAATCTTAGCAGCCTAAACGGAGACATCACATTGAAACTAAATCGCAAAAATGATTGGTGGGGCGGTATTATTCTTACATTGAGTCTCGTCGTCAGCGCGTGCAGCACCGCGCAGCCGCAATCCGTGCCGATTATCCCCACCTTGTCGGTCAATGAAATCTCAACGCTGCGTATTGCGATGGGGCAAACGGTCTTCGTCCCCGCCTATTCCGAGATTTTCTATGGCGGTGAAAATCGCCTGCTGAGTTTGACTACTACACTAGCCATCCACAACACCGATCTTGAGCACCCAATCATCATCAGTTCCGTGCGTTACTACAACACTGACGGCGAACTGGTACGGGAATTTGTCGACACCCCACTGCAACTCAATGCAATGGCAACCACCGGCTTTGTCATCGAGTCGCAGGACACCACTGGCGGTTGGGGCGCAAATTTCCTCGTGGAATGGGTTGCAGAGTCACCCGTTTATGAACCCGTGATTGAGGCGGTGATGGTCAGCAGTACGGGTACGGAAGGGGTATCCTTCATCAGCGAAGGTCGGATCGTTTCCGAGCAAGCAGCACCGCAGCAGACTGAACCCTAATTGCGCCGCCACACCATCACGAAGCTGATCGGCAGCCCGTAGTAGACCTTCCACTTCGGTTTCTTTTGCAGCCACGCATCGTCGATCAGTCCTTCGTTCATTTCCAGCAGTGACCAGCCGCAAGCATAAGCCGCTTTCACATGGTCGCTCAGCAGATGGACGTAGCTGTGGATGGTCACGGACTCGCCGGATGCACGATCAAAATGCGTAGGGATACCCGCCATCAGAAACTGTGGATGAAACCCCACGATGACGAACGTGCCGCCGCGTTTGGTGACACGCGCCACTTCCTGATATAGCGGAAGCAGTTCAGGCAAATGTTCATCTGCCAGCGACTGTGTACACAAATCATACATTTCGGCAGCGAATCCCGTGTTTGTCACATTAGCAATGCGCAGCGTGCGATACACACCTTTGTTGCGCGCGCCTTCCAGCATTTCCGGCGTGATGTCAATGCCGTCAATTGCCGCGGTAGTGTGGCTTTTGAGCCACGCGCCGATGCGCCCCGTACCACAAGCGAGGTCAAGCACTGTTTGCGCGGCAGACCAATCCACTGTTTGAATGCCCTCAAGCAGACGTAAATCCATTTGGTCCTGCACGATGTCTTCATAGGTGCGTGCCCATTCGCCGTAGCCTTCGCGCACATCAACAATCGGATATTTGCGCTTATCGTAAATCGAATGTTCCACAGATCATCCTCTCTCATCCCAAACGGGCTTGCAACTGCTGACGCAGCATCAATGGCTGCACAACATCAAGATTGACCTGCTGCGCGCCAATAAACGCCATAAAACGCAGAAACCCCTTCGCCAGCGCCGCGACAAATTGGTCATCGACTTGTGTCGTGCTTTCCAGCCAGAAACCTTTGATGTCCAGCGTTCCCGACGCACGATCCAGCTTGGGATCGAGGCGCGCCACCAGTTGATCGCCGTACAAAATCGGCAGGGTATAGTAACCCCATCGCCGTTTCTCCTGTGGCTTATAAACTTCCCACAAGTAATCAAAGCCGAACAGCGGTAATGCGCGCCCGCGTGTGCTGACAATCTCCAGCGGCGCAAGAAAGATCATTTCATCGTCCGTTGACGTGCTGATCGGCTGCCACGCATCGGGTATTTTACCTTCATGCAGCGCGGCGAGAAGGGGAAAGTCTTCGCTGAGCAGATAGCGCGGCGTTTTGGCATCCCCTTCTAAATTGATGGAGACAACCGCGCCAGATTGCAGCAGCCCGTCCAGGCGCGCTGTCGCTTCAGATGCCTCAACCTTGCGCTCAATCGTTCCCGCAAACCACGCACGCCAGCTTTTCGCCGTCGTGATGCCTGCCTGCTGAAAAATCTGGCGCGCAAAATAGTCGTCGGCTTCATCGGGCGCGGCAGCATGTTGTAGGGTGGGCGGCGCAATCCGTTCACGCAAGTCATAAATGCGCTCGAAACCACGACGGCTGTGCGTCATCAGTTCGCCCGCAAGCCATAGATAATACAGCGCCTGCCCGCTGACTTTGCCAGAACGAAAGCTGCCTTCTTTGATCTTATTTCCGTCGAAATCGCGTCCCCCTAGCGCCCCACGCTGGCGAATCTCTGACAGTACAGTGTCAATCACCTTCTGTTAGG
>CALMZT010000198.1 GCA_937870805.1 uncultured Chloroflexota bacterium | reverse complement strand
GCTAGCCGCCAATGGTGGCACGGTTATTTTCTCCGGCTGGAGTAGCTGGGGCTATGGCAACGCGATTGTGCTCTCACATGGTCCATACCTCACGCTGTACGCGCACATGAGCGCGCGGTACGCCTCGTGTGGGGAAACTGTTGCTGCCGGACAGGCAATTGGCGCAGTCGGCACGACAGGCAATTCGACGGGACCGCACCTGCACTTTGAAGTGCGCAACGGCGACACCCCTACCGACCCGGCAGCGATTTTCGCCTTCTAGGAGCTTGCTGCTCAACAACGGATTTATCTTCCTCGACAGAGGTAGAAATCAGATACATTGAACCCATAAATAGCTTTCAAATACATAGCTGGCACTTTTGAAGTGCCAGCGACCATCATCGGAAACAATCAACGAATTATTCTGTTTCATAATCAAGCACTAGATGCGCGGGTTGACCGTAATCAGAGGGCAGCACGCACATGTCGAGGTTGCCGATCTGCGCGATTTTTCCTGCGTGCGTATGTCCACTTACAACGCGGCGAACGTGCGCAAATTTCATGATTCGATGTCCCAGCGCAAGATTGCCAAAATAGGCGTTGCTGGTGTTCCATCGAATGTTACCCGGTTTACGCACAATTCCTTCTTCAAAAGCGGGAACGTGTGTCACGACGAGGATTTCGCGCACCGTCGGGTCAGCGTCAAGCGCCGCCAAACGCTGCTCAAAGGCGTCGCCAATCTGATTGGCAAACTCAATATCGCTCCACTGCCAATTCACCAGATAACCATCGACTATGTAAGACGCTTTCATGGAAGCATAGTCGTGCGGGGTATAGGGAAGTGAGGGGTCGCGCGCAGAGTAATCGTACCAGCCGTTTGTCCCGCAAATTCCGATACCGTCTTTAATCCAGTTTTCACCCTCCAGCCAGATTGCCCCATGACTGCGCGTGAGGTCGGGCAGGATGGTTTCCCACAACTCCTGGCTGTTCTTTCCGGTGTTCTTCCAGAGATCGTGATTGCCCGTGATGATTAAACGTGGACACGCCAGCTTATCCAGCAGCGTGAGCATCCGATCAAAGCCAACGATCCCTTCTCCTACATCGCCCGCCACAACCACGCAATCAGGTTTGAGTTCAGCGAGTTCGTCCGTATAACGTGCCAACACAGACGCATAAGATGGTTGGTAGTGGGTATCAGATGTCACGACGACGCGCAATCACATGCTCCCTTTGAACTTTCTATAAGCTATTTCAAAATTCGTTTTTTGCGTGGGACGACACATTGGTCGTCCCCTACATGAGTTAATTTTGAAATAAGTTCTACTTTTACTTACTTTCCTTCTCGTAAGGGATACCCGCCGCTTTCGGTCCCACCGCGCGCCCGACCAAGCCTGCCAGCACAATGATTGTCACCAGATAGGGCACCATCTGGACAAACTGCGGCGGCACAGGCACCTCCAACGCCTGAAACGTAAAGCCCAACACATCCGAAAATCCGAACAGCAAGCCGCCTGCGAACACGCCAAGCGGCGTCCACTTGCCGAAGATCAGCGCCGCCAGCGCGATAAAGCCGCGCCCGCCGGTCATGCCGTCGTCGAATGTGCCGCTGGTTTCCAGCGAGAACCATGCGCCCGCCAAGCCCGCGATTAAGCCGCCGATGATCACGTTCGTCCAACGCACGCGGCGCACGTTGATGCCCAGCGTATCGGCAGCGTGTGGATTTTCGCCCACTGCGCGCGTGCGCAGTCCCCAGCGCGTGTAATACAAAACGATGTGGGTCACGAACAGCAGCACGAACATGCTGTAGAAAATCGGGCGTCCCTGAAACAGAATCGGACCCAAAATCGGAATATCCGACAGAATGGGAATGTCGATGGGTTGCAGCGTCTCGCGTCCCGCTTCCGACGACAGCAGCACTTCGCGGCGCGCGAACGAGGTAATGCCAACGGCAAGGATGTTAATCACCGTGCCGCTGACAATCTGATCAATCTTGAAGGTGATCGACAGCCACGCATGGAGTGCAGCCATCACGCCGCCTGCCAGCACTGCTGCCAGCACACCAGCGAACTGCGCCGTCTTGGAATCGACATCTGCGCCGATCAACAGTGTAAGGGTAATGAAGCCAAAGCACGCGCCCGTCAGCATCATACCTTCAATGGCGATGTTGACGACGCCCGCACGTTCACACCACATGCCCGCCAGCGCGCCCATCACAATCGGCGTGGCGAGGCGCAAACTGATCGCCAGCAGCGAGACGATGTTCACGGCATTATTCGCGGCAGCGATCACCAGCACCGCCGGAATAATCAGGATGCCATTGATCACCAGTGCTACCGACGCGATCCGCTTCAGGGTCGGGTTATCACTGAACAGTCCTATCAGCCCTAATGAACCACCACCGATGTAGAGCACACCCGTCACCACCAAAAAGACTAACGTGGGGATCGGAAATTCAATGCGATTCGCCGATGTTGCCACGTCTGTCGCAAAGACGGTGATGGTATCGCTGGTGAAGTTGGCAGGCGCACCCAACAGCGCCCAGATGCCAAACAGAATAAACAGGACCGAAAAAATGCCCGTGCGCGTCAAAAATACATCGCGCCATGTGATTTGACGCTCTCCACGAAGGCTCATTGATGCCGCTGCCATAAATGCGTCCTTATGCGAACAAATCCACAATATTAAATTCAAGACCAGGGAGTAAGGCGTTATCCTGCATTTTGTGCCGTGTCCCCAGCACGGTGATCTCTTTCGTGCCCTGTCGGTAAATACTTAAAGTGTGCATCTCCGGGTCGATCAGCCACACCTGCTGCACACCCATCCTCAGATAGCCTAGTGTCTTACGGTACATGGCTGGGATCTCGTTAGGGGTAGAAATGATTTCGACAGCAAGATCGGGAGCAGCGGTGATGAGTCCGTTTGCAGCTTGTGTGATCTGTCCGGGATGATAGAGCATCACATCGGGTGTGCGCGCATAGATGATTTCATCTGCATCGAGCAGTACAAATGGGTGATGAACGAAGACCGCGCTACCATCACTCACTTCCGCATAATCGGACAGATAGCCTGCCAGCCGCCGCAGCATCCGTTCGAGTCCGATGGGCATTTCATGGATATGAATTTCCTCGCCATCTATCCACTCAAACGTCGCCGCATCATAGCGCTGCAAAAACTCAGCTAGCTCCATAAACACACCTTACACCCATCGGACAGGAAAGTATCGGCTCATCGTCTTTTCGGTCAATACTATGTTTCAGTAGGATGGCAAACGCCGAAATTCGATAGAGCGAACTTGCTTAACTTAGGATTTACTCATGGAAAAATCAAAACGAACACGAATGATTTACCTCAACAATGGGCTTAAGCCCATTGTTCGCAGTCTAATTG